>NZ_JANHGP010000065.1:0-50231 GCF_024494585.1 Acinetobacter sp. 5862 | reverse complement strand
TTTAAAATTCGGTTGTTTTTTTTTTAAACTTCAACCCACCTAATTTACTGATTTATATAATTTAAAATTTATTAATTATCTTAAAAGTGAATTTAATCAAAGTAAGTATATGTAATTTAGCAACTTTTCAATAAATACGCTTTAATTATCAGCAAAAAACAACTTTATCTTTATGTTTAGCTTTTATTTTAAGCACCTTACTCCATGCAAAAATTTGTCTCCTATTCGATTGATGTTTGAAACTTCACCACCCAAAATAAAAACAACGGCTTTGATCGCTCAAAACCGTTGTTCTCAGTATTGCAATACGTACTTTCTCTTAAGGAGTACTCCCTCTCACAATATTCAAGAAGTATAGATGACGTTCATATTGATCAATAATGTCTTGGATTAAATCTTCTTGCGTCCAATCCATCACATCATAATTTTGACCACCTTCTCTTAAGAACACTTCTGCTTGGAAATAATTCGATTCATCCTCATCTGCCCGCCCTAACATAAAGCTAGGTGGAACAGTTGCATGCGAAACCACTTTATAGGTAAAGTTAATTTCATGGTGATGATCGACATGCAGTTGCAGACCATTTTCAATTTCACGTATCTCCACTTCCAAGTGACGGCGTTTGAATTCACGCTGAATACTTTCAAAAGCCTTACGAACTTGCGTGTCGATATAGTGCTGAACTTCAGTTTCACTATGCGGATAATGCATAATTAAACCTAAACGCTGCTGCCAACTGCGTGGATTATTGATGGCACGTGGAGTAATACGCGCCTCTTGAATGGCCTTCATTTTAGTGACATCTAACTTCAAGGCTTTGAGTAAGCCCCAACTCATCAGCAGCATAATAAAAGTAAAAGGCAATGCACTCATAATAATAGAGGATTGCAATGCAGACAGACCACCAACCAACAGCAGGATAATGGCCAATGCTGCCATCAACACCGTCCAAAACAATCTTTGCCATGTTGGAGAATTCTCGGTTTTAGCGGTGAGATAATCGGTAACCAGCGCACCCGAATCCGCAGATGTGACGAAAAAGAGCATCACCAATACCGTCGCCAATAAACTCATCACTCCTGAAAATGGCAAATGATTCAAAAATTCAAATAAAGCTACAGATGAATCGCTTTGTACGGCGTGAATGAGACTGTGATTATGCTCTTGCATAATATTGAACAGTGCAGCATTACCTAAAAAGCCCATCCAGATAATGGTAAACCCAGTCGGAATCAGTAATACACCCACAATAAACTCACGGATGGTTCGGCCGCGCGATACACGGGCAATAAACATCCCCACAAATGGCGACCATGAAATCCACCATGCCCAATACATAATGGTCCAACCGCCAATCCAGCCATTCGGTTGATAAGCATAGAGGTTAAAGGTCATACCAAATAGGTTCGACATATACGAACCCATGTTTTGAATGGTCGTTTGTAGTAGATAGATACTTGGGCCAGCAATAAATACAAAGGCTAAAAGTAGCAAAGCCAAGACCAGATTCAGCTCAGAAAGACGTTTTACGCCTTTATCCAAACCGAGAAATACTGACATTGAAGCGAGAATACTGACAAAGACAATCAAACCCACTTGGACTTGGCTACTTTGCTCCACTCCAAATAAATAATGTAAGCCAGAATTAATCTGAGTAACACCAAAACCTAAAGAGGTCGCTACCCCGAAAACCGTGCCAATGGTGGCAAAGGTATCAATCCCATCCCCCCAAGGGCCATAGATTTTCTTACCAATAATTGGATATAAGGCGGAACGGGTTTTTAACGGCAGATTATGACGATAAGCAAAATAGGCCAAAGCCAATCCGACCACGGCGTAAATTGCCCATGCATGTAAACCCCAGTGGAAAAAGGTAATCCTTAAGGCTTGTTGTGCAGATGCGATACTTTCAGGATCACCACTCGGTGGGCTGACATAGTGCATCACAGGTTCTGCAACACCGAAGAACATCAAACCGATGCCCATACCTGCGGTAAACAGCATAGCAAACCAAGAACCATTGCTATATTCAGGTTGGCTATGATCTGGTCCTAATTTAATTTTGCCGCTGGCCGAACAGGCAATATAAATCAGTAAAATCAAAAACACCGCAACAGAGAGGACATAGAACCAGCTAAAGGAATCTGTAATCCATTGCTTCAGTTGTTGTGTCAGAAATTCAAAGGAACTGGGTGCGATAATGACGATTGCGATAAAAATCGCAATGATAATCACCGTGCTTAAAAACACGTTTGGATTCACATTCGCAAACTGCGAAGATGGCTTGGAAGGCATAATTCCCCCATATTTTTTTTTAATGATAATGACAGCCCCTAAGGGTCAAATAAGACATTCACATAGTGAATAAAAGCGAGTTCAGCGGTGTAAAACTCGATACTGATTATAAAAAATGTGAAAAATAAAGCAGTTGTAATGCTGTAACTGTATTTATTCTTTATCGCTCGATTGCTTAGGTAAATGGGCAATGTATTGTAATGCAATTAATCGAGAAACCACGACAGCGAGATACATCACCCCACCAAACATTTGTAGCATGGTTAATACTCTAGCGGCTGGGCTAATTGGCATCAAATCAGATAAACCCGTTGCTGATTGCAGACTAAAACTCAGAAATAATAAATCGAGCCAAACTTGTAAATCTTGTGGCTGATTTGGGTTTTGAAAACTATGGGGTAAAAGCAACTGGCAAATACTATATAAAAAGGCGAATGCCCAAGCGATGAGGGTAAAAACTGCACCTGCAGCAAATAATTCATCTTTGGTGAGATAACGATCTGCAAACATATAACGTAATAATCCATAAGCCGCATAAAAATACGCTAATGCTTCAAAACTATAAGCGATGATTTGGATTTTTGAATTGTCATAGCCAATAAAAATTAAAATTGAAAATAGAAAAGCACCACTGACAAAGATTAAGCCCCAAAATGTGAATACTGGTGTTTGGCGAATGACCTTGGCAATAATTAAGAGAGCTAAAACACCTAATGACCAAGTTAAGGCACGATATTCACTATCTCCATAAGTCAACATCGCCATAACTAATAATGCCAATTGCACCAACAACAACCACGCAGAAGGTAATAAACGAAAACTGCCCCAAAATTGTTTTAAGCTTTGCATGTTGTTTTCCATGTGATTGTTATGATTTTCATTAAGTTAATGGCATCACACCGTATCTAAAAAGGCAACAATCATTTTAGAGAGTTCTTGTTGCAAACGTTGTTCTTCAATTAAAAAGGTATTTTTACTGGCATAACGCATCATGGTAAATAAGGTACTGTTAATAATCACAAAAGACTTGTGTTTTAAAGTCTCAAAATCCCAATGGGGGTAATAACGTCCAAATAAGTACATACCCACTTCCAAGAAATGCTGCTCTAATACTTGTGCCGCTTCTGAATCACTATAGGCATGCCAATTTTTTAAGATTTCGATAAAGAAACCATGATCCGATTTCAATGATTCAAAACCAAAAGCGATACTTAATGTGATGATGTCTTGAATAGCTGTTTGTTGTTGGAGCATCACTAACTGCTTTAGTGCTTGCCCTAAATTTTCGCTTTTACGTAACAATAGTTCAGCAACAATCTGTTCTTTATTTTCAAAATATTGATAAATTGATCCAACACTTACCCCTGATTTTTCAGAGATTTTCGGTGTAGTGACATGCAATACACCATATTGAGAAATGCATTTTTGCGTTCCCTCCAGAATACTTTCGACAATCATTTTTGCACGTTGCTGCTGGGGTCTTTTTCTCATGTTCAGCCTTTATTAAAACGCGAATTGAATACGAATATTTATTCATATTAAGCTTTGATTAAATAACAATCAGGGGCTTTATGCAATGCAAAGCATCGTTAAACCTAAACGCTTAGCAGCGTTTGAAGACATGATTCAATCAAATATTAAAACCAAAATTCTTGGTTATATGACGCATCAACAAATTCAACCGAATTATCAAGAATATCTCTCCTTGAACACAGCGTTGCAAAGTGGTGACGCGCCCATGGACGAACTACTGCTTTGGATACTTCAAAATCCAAAACTGCATCGTAAGTACTTTGAAACTGCGCTATATCAAGGTCTTGAGAAATTACCACATGAGATTGCTGAACTGACCACCTTCTTCCAGTTAGTGGAACAAAAACCTGATTGGTACGACCAAGCCAAAGTCGATGAAGCACTTAAATTTACCTATCGCCTAGGCATCAATAACGGACTGATCCTACGAGATCTATCGCTAATGACAGGTTATTTGTACCCTGGTTTTAATCAACCTCTAGTCCTGACAGGTGCACTAAAAAAACAGGCGGGAACACGCTTAGCCGAAACAACTAAATGGTGGGTCGATATCACTGAACAAGATGGTTTTGAACGTTTTAGCAAAGGCTTCACCTCTACTATTTTTGTGCGTTTTATTCATTCGCTGGTGCGTCATCAACTGCAAAAATCTGAAAAATGGGATGCTGAAACTTGGGGTTTGCCTATCAATCAATATGATCAGGCCATGACCAATATTGCCTTTAGCGGTGTGGTATTGATTGGTATCAGGGCATTGGGAATTTTCCCTAGCGCACAAGAGATTGATAGTTTTTTACATTTTTGGAAATATGCGGGCTGGTTGATGGGCGTTGAAGAAAAATGGTTAGTGGATAATGAAGCTGATGGCTGGAAACTCATGTACTGGATGCAGTTTGCACATCCTCAATCTGATGAGAGCAGTGTTTGTCTTGGTTCTAGTCTTTCCAAAGAACCCTTTGAACGGAAATATCGCTATCTGCGTTCTTTCCAGCAAAAACTGGCCTATAAGCAGCATCTGGAAATTACCCAGTTCTTTATTGGTCGCAAGAAAATGCAGAAGCTGGGCTTGGCACCGCAATCGGCTTCATGGTTTGCTTATTATTTAATTGGTCGCAATCTAGCACTCTATACAGCTGCCAAACATATCCCAAAATTAAATCAACTGCTTGAAGAAAAAGGACGGCATTTACAACGAATCGGTTTGTCACTCTATCGTAATCAAGCGCAACAACTGGCCAGTATGCATCAATAATAGAAAAAGCCCTCAAATGTTGAGGGCTTTAATTCTTAGGATTCGATCTACTTAGTGATCAGATGCACCAGAGATACCAATACCTGTTTGTGAACGAACAAACTGAGCATCGAACGCTTTACGTTCTTCCTCTGCACGCGCAGTTTTATCAGTTACTGAGAAGAACCAGCAGCAAAGGAAAGATAATGGCATCGCGAAAATTGCAGGACCATTGAATGGATTCACTGCGGTATCTGAAATTTTCAACGTGTCAACCCAAACTGCTTTAGAAAGAATGATCAGGGTTACAGCAGTCACTAGACCAACAATACCACCAATTACTGCACCACGAGTCGTTAAACCTTTCCAGAACATAGACAATACGAGTACTGGGAAATTTGCACAACATGCAACTGAGAATGCCAAACCAACCATGAATGCAACGTTTTGTTTTTCGAACAAAATCCCTAGAATCATGGCAAAGATTGCTAAACCTAAAGTCGCAATTTTTGACATACGTAATTCAGATTGAGGCGTAGTTTGACCTTTTTTGAATACGTTTGCATATAAGTCATGTGAAATCGCAGAAGCACCTGAAAGTGTTAAGCCAGCCACTACAGCAAGGATTGTTGCAAATGCAACTGCTGAGATGAAGCCCATGAACAAGTCGCCACCAACTGCATCACTTAAGTGAACCGCAGCCATGTTGTTACCACCAACCAACTCTAATTTACCTGTTACCGCTGCTTTCGCGACATCAAGGAACTGTGGGTTGTTTGAAACGAATAAGATCGCACCGAAACCAATAATGAAAGTTAATAGATAGAAGTAACCAATGAAACCTGTTGCAACTACAACTGATTTACGAGCTTCTTTAGCATCTTTAACAGTGAAGAAGCGCATTAAGATATGTGGTAAGCCTGCTGTACCAAACATTAATGCAAGACCAAGTGATAACGCATCAATCGGGTTTGCAGCCAATTTACCAGGTCCCATGATTTTTGCAGCTTCATCCCAGCTAATGCTGTGAGATTGGCTATACACACCAATCGCTTGATTGAACATGTTTGAGAAACTAAAGCCAACAGCTTTCATCACCATGAATGCCATGAATGTTGCGCCACTGAGTAACATTACGGCTTTAATGATTTGTACCCAAGTAGTTGCTAACATACCACCAAAAATTACGTATGCCATCATCAATAAACCGACGATTACAACCGCAATATTATAGTTCAAACCAAAAAGTAATTTGATTAACTGACCTGCTCCTACCATTTGAGCAATCAGATAAAATGCAACCACAACTAAAGAACTTAATGCAGCTAAGGTACGAACTGGTTTTTCTTCCAAACGGAAAGAAACTACATCTGAAAGATTATATTTACCTAAGTTACGTAAACGTTCAGCAACAAGGAAAAGTACGATTGGCCAACCGACCATGAAACCAAGTGAATAGAGCAAACCATCAAAGCCTGAACTGAACACAAGTGCTGAAATACCGAGGAACGATGCGGCTGACATATAGTCACCGGCAATCGCTAAACCATTTTGGAAGCCACTAATTCCACCACCTGCGGTATAGAAATCAGCTGTATTCGTGGTTTGTTTTGCTGCCCACTTAGTAATAAACAAAGTGAAACCAACAAAAATGGTGAACATGATGATTGCATGCCAGTTCGTTGCTTGTTGCTCTGCTGCACCTAAATCAGGGCCAGCAAATGCAACTTGAGAACAACATAGGCTTGCAAGCGCGAACAGTTTCGCTTTGAATGACGTCCCTTTCATCTCAGTGCATCCCTTTTTCATGTGTGATTGCCTCAACTTCCTTGAGAGCCTCTTCATTCAACTGATCCAGTTTATTATTGGCGATGTATGAATAGACACCACACAATAAAAATGACAGTACGATAATGCCTAAACCGAGGGGCATGCCCCATGTTGTTACACCACCACTAAAAGAACTTGCTAGGAACTCTTTGTTATAGCCAACTAAAAGCATAAATCCGACATAGATAAACAACATGATTGCTGTTAATGTCCAACTTAATGTACGTTTTTTGCTGACCATTTCTTGAAACTTTGGATTGTGTAGAATGCGTTCTACCTGTGAGTCATCCATCATTAACTCCTTATTTTTGTGTCCAGCCGTGGACCCCTTTTTTACTAGGGATTTTTCATTATTTAAATTAACAAGATTATGCTTGACTCGTAACTTAGACTTTGGTCTCTAAATACAAATCTCTGCTCATAACCTTTTTGATGCTTCGGGTATGATAGAAAATGGAGTTTGATCACGTGAGCAATATGAACAATTGGCTTATTATTGGGGCACTTGCCCTATATATCGCGCTGTTATTCGGCTGTGCTTTTTTTGGAGAAAAACATGCCAGTCGCTTAAGTACACGTGGTCGCATGTTGATGTTCAGCTTAACCTTAGGCGTATATTGCTCATCTTGGACATTCTACGGCGCAACAGGTGCAGCTGTCCGTGAAGGTATTATTTTCTTACCAATTTATTTAGGACCATTACTTTTTATTTGGTTTGGTTACGACATTTGGAAACGGTTAGGACGGATTCGTCAGCATCATGCCATTTCTTCAATTGCCGATTTCGTTGCTGCCCGATATGGCAAAAGCGGTAGTCTCGCAGCCTTAGTCACTATTCTTGCAGTGATTGCAATTATCCCTTATCTCGCTTTGCAATTAAGAGCGATTGCATTGAGTGCCTCCGTTGTACTCGAACAGAATGCACATGTTCATACCAGCACAAATAGTGTGTTATTACTTACAGCAGTACTTGCGATTTTGGCTATGATTTTTGGCACGCGGCATATTGCACATACTGAACAGCACGGCGGCTTAATGCTTGCAGTCGCTTTTGAATCTTTCGTCAAGCTGTTCGCACTGCTCTGCGTCGCAGGTTTCTTTCTATTGCAGTCACCTGAAAACATCAGGCAGGTCAGCAGCGATGTCAGCCAGCATTTTCATGACCTCCAGCAGCTTGGCGTACCTGAAACCTTCTGGGTACAAACCTTACTCGCTGCGCTAGCTATGATTTGTTTACCACGACAGTTTCATGTTGCCGTAGTCGAATTACGTGATGAAAAACATATTCGTGGGGCTAGACGCTGGTTTGCAGCTTATTTAATTTTAACCATTATGGCGATTATTCCTATCGCCAGTTGGGCCTTACACTCCCTCCCTGATACATTAGGTACACCTGATATTGCGGTATTGGCCCTGCCTCTAAGTTATCAGCAAGATTGGTTGGCATTACTCGCTTTTTTAGGTGGTTTCTCTGCTTCAACAGGTATGTTACTGGTTGCCTCAGTCGCACTTTCTATCATGCTCAGTAATGATTTAATTATGCCTGCTTTATGGCACTTTAAGATTATCTCTCGACATGATCAACAATTACCCAAAGTACTCAAACTGACTCGAAGAATTAGTATTATCAGTGTGATGTTACTGGGTTTTTTATTCTTCCACTTTTTTAATGACATTAATCAATTATCAGTATTTGGTCTATTGGCTTTTAGCGCAGTTGCGCAATTTTCGCCAGCCCTCATCGGTGGTTTATATTGGCGTGGTGCAAGCCGTCAAGGTGTCTATGTCGGTCTGATCGTAGGCTTCATAATGTGGAGCTACACACTGCTCTTTCCTACTTTGTTACGTAGTCTCCCAGAACAATATCAAGCGTTCGCACAACATTTATTATTGTTTGGACCTTTCGATATTAATAGCTTACGTCCAGAAGCTTTACTTGGTTTTGAATCTTTTGCACCATTGACCCATGGTGTCATGTGGTCTTTGGGACTGAATATTATTTGCTATATTTGGGGGTCTCGTTTGTACCGCCCAAGTGTTGCGGAACAGATTCAGGCTGAAAGCTTTTTCTACTATGAAAGCAAGCCCCTGCCCTCTGCCCAGTCCAATACCGACCTAACTGACCTGCATCAGAATGCGGCTCGCCTTAAGGTGGGTGACCTGCTGGCACTGGCAAAACGGATTACAGGTGATCGTCCTACGACTCAAGCATTCCAGCAATTTTGTGAGCAAAACCATGTCGTACTCAATGAAAATCATGTTGCAAATGGCATGTGGTGGCGCTTCACTGAACAATACTTGGCAGGCATTATTGGTGCTGCATCAGCACGTACTTTGCTCACCACCGCCATGATCAACAATGGATTAGCACTGGGGCAAGTCGCGAATATTCTCGATCAAGCTTCACAATGGCAACGCTTTAACCAAAATCTTTTGATGACCATGATCGACCACATGACTCAAGGGGTAAGTGTTGTTGATAAAAATATGTGTTTGGTTGCATGGAACAATCAATATCTTACCTTATTTGATTATCCTAAAGACCTTGTTTATGTCGGTTGTCCAATTGCAGATTTAATCCGTTATAACGCAGAACGGGGTGAATGTGGACCTGGGCCTGTGGAAGAGCATGTCCGTAAACGAATTCACTGGATGAAAGTTGGCAGCGCCCATGAATTTGAACGGATTCGTAAAGATGGCTTGGTCATTCAAATGCGCGGTAATCCTATTGAGGGTGGAGGATTCGTCACCACCTTCGCCGATATTACTGCGTTCCGCGAAAATGAAGCGATTCTTGAAGAAAGAGTGAGTGATCGAACTCAACAGCTTGCAAATGCACTAGCTGAACAGCAACTTGCCCGTGAACAAGCCGATAAAGCCAATCAATCTAAAAGTCGATTTTTAGCAGCGGCCAGTCACGATTTGCTGCAACCGATGCATGCAGCACGTTTGTTCAGTACGGCATTGGAACAGAGTGTCAGCTCAACTGAAGATCAACAAACCTTACAACAACTTGATCGCGCACTGTATGGTGCTGAAAGCATGCTCTCTGCCCTACTCGATATTGCCCGTTTAGAAGGTGGAACCATCCAACCAAAACGCCAAGCGTATTCATTACACGACTTATTGAGTGATCTTGAACTTCAATTCAAATCAATTGCAGCGCAGCGTAATATTCAACTGTCTGTACACGATACTCA
The DNA here is from genome assembly GCF_024494585.1 of Acinetobacter sp. 5862. Taxonomy (NCBI): domain Bacteria; kingdom Pseudomonadati; phylum Pseudomonadota; class Gammaproteobacteria; order Moraxellales; family Moraxellaceae; genus Acinetobacter; species Acinetobacter sp. 5862. Next base: position 40,141 of record NZ_JANHGP010000065.1, on the reverse strand, counting down.
ATTCTGGGTTGATACCGATCCACAATGGATGCGACGAATTATTCAAAATTTCGTTAGTAATGCATTGCGTTATACAGCACAAGGTCGTGTCGTTGTTGGAGTATTACGTTCTGCACAAAGACCAAACCATATTCGAATCGGTGTTTGGGATACAGGACCGGGCATCAATGAACAACAACGGGTGAAATTATTCCAAGAATTTGAGCGTTGCGGGCATACCTCACCTTGGGGTGAACAAGGACTTGGACTTGGTCTCGCGATTGTTCAACGTATGACCAGCCTGCTGGATTTCCCAGTGCATGTCTACTCAGAATTAGGTAAAGGTTCTTGCTTTATGATCGAAGTACCGCTCGCCGAAGCACCAAAAATTCAAGCGACTACATCGCATGTGACCGCACTGCAACATACAGCCTATAAAGTGCTTTGTTTAGACAATGATGAAACTATTTTACAAGGTATGCGGACCTTGTTAAGTAAGTGGGGCTATCAAATTTTTACAGCAACTGAGCCATCGGAAGCACTCAAACTAATTGAACAAGAAGATATTCAAGTCTGGTTAATCGATCAGCATTTAAATCATGATCAACGGGGATTAGATTTTATTGAACAATATCGCCCTGCACACATTCCAGTCGCATTAATTACAGCAGATTCTGATCCTGAGTTGCCTCAATATTTGAAACAGCAAAATATTGTTCTATTGAAAAAACCGCTCAAACCTGCGGGTTTACGTGCATGGCTTTCTGGTTTAAAAATTATGCCAATGAGCTAAATGGCAAAATATTTTGAAACATAGGCAAAAACCATCAAAAAAAGCGCATTAAAATGACAATAAATTGACCAAAATGCTCAAAAATTTATTGGCTATGGCAAAAACGTTCACTTACACTAGTGAACGTTTGTACACTTACTTACAATTAATTAAGATATTGTTTTTGTTAATAAATATTACCACAAAAACCACATATACAACTTTAGTCGTATTCTACTTGTTTTCTGAATCACGCATAAATTGATCAAAATGATAGGAACCTATGTCTTTGCTGTTTTAGGTTTCTAACACAATCGCCATAAAGGACATGATCATGAATAGCAATCAAGCCACTTCAGAACATAACGAGTTACAGTTTTATCGCCAATACAGTGCAAATGCATTATTACCAGAGCTCAACTGGCAGGATATTTTTGTACAGAGCAACTTAGATGATACTCATCTAAAAGCATTGAATACACTTTATCAAGCAGCCGTCCCCCTTGCCCTCAATGTATTCCATGAGATGAATTTTGATGTATTTGCACCAGCAGCTTATCAACCACAAGGTCTAGGACTATTTGAAAAACTAGCGTTACAAGAACAAAAATTCTTGGATGTATTAGAAACAGAATCCGCTCATTTGGATCATGAAACTCGTCATCAAATGTGGAGTATGCTACTTCGTGGTGGTGCCGTGTTGGTCTTTAAAGCATGGTTAGGTCATGTCAAAGATGGCGAAAATCAACTGGATAAAAGTCAGTTCGATGAACTATCAGATTTATTATTTATTAAAACTCGCCCAGAGCAATTAGCACAACGTTTAAACGTAGATGCCAATGCAGAACTGACACACATTTTTTTGATGCATGAAAACGATGTATTTTTAGATCATTTCAATAGCTTGGAAACAGCGGCTTTATTTGTAGATTTAGGTGTTTATGACGCTGCTTTCTTAAGTTTACGTGATGATCGAGTCGCCGAATATCTCATCGCAAAAAACTATGTAACTCAAGAACAAATTGATGATTTACAGTGCGCACTAAATCCATTGTATTGCGATAGCTTAATGCCAAAACAAGACTGTTTGGCTTAAACTCAGAAAAAACAAGGTGGCTCAGCCACCTTGTTTTTTGTTAATTAGAACTTCATGCTCATCCGCATCCAGTAATTACGTCCAATATTATTAAACTGCTCACTTGCAGCATAACCAAACATAGACGCACCCGCTTTATTTAAGTGCTCTGTATAAGCCTTATCTAAAAGGTTATCAATTCCGACTGAAACATCGACTGCATCAGTTAGCTTATAAGTTCCATTTACAGCTAGGGTATCGAATGCTTTACTTTCATTCATGTCATAACCCACCACATTACCCTCATTCAAACTGATACGATTTTGTTTTGCAACAGCACGCCACAATAGACCTAAGCTATATTTTTCATCAACATAGCGTAAATTTAGTCGACCCTCTAAAGGTGCAATTTGTGGTAATGCACGATCATCCGAAGTATTTTCTCCCCAAGCGTACATGGTTGAAAGATCCGCTTGGAAATGATCATTAAATTGATAACCCACCCCGACCTCTGCCCCAGCAATTGTGGCATCTACATTACGCGCAAGTGGTTTTCTTTTATCTGGTGTATTGTATTCAAGTAGGATGAAATCTTTGATTAATCCAGCATAAACTGATGCCCAAGCACTCCATGCACCATGCTCTGCTTGCAAACCGAGATCCAATTGTGCAGTGCGTTCATTGTTCAGATTGTCTAGATTATCCACCATTTTATATGTGGTTTTACCCATCATATCTGTGGAACCTACACCATGATCTGTCGTGGTGCTATACAACTCCCAAAAGTCAGGTGTACGTTCCACATATCCCAAACCTAGATAAGTCTTTAAACCATGTTCTGGGAGACTCTTTTCCAAGCGTACAAAACCACTTGGTAAAGTATCTTTACGATTTTTCGCATTTTGCAGATTGTCTATTTTGACTTGATCGACACGCGCTCCTGCTACGACTTTTTGATCTTGATCAATCGCATAAGTCCACTCACTAAATGCACCATAAGATTGAAATTTCAAATCTTCCGCATAAGGCGAATTCATTGATGGCATAGCATACATGACCATATCACCACCATGCTTATTCTGCTGCGTATCTACACCTGAAATGACGCTAAATTTATCCCAATCTGTCGTTACAGCTAAACGGGTATTTAAAGTACGACGATCAACCCGCATCGACATTTTATTTGGCACAGTCATATTCATTCCGTGCATATTCATGGTCGTCATTGGCGGCGTACGTAAACTAAAATTATCCATGATATGATCGTTATAGCTGTAGTCCACTTGGGCTTCAACTTTCTTGATCACCTCTGTAATATTTTTCTGTTCAGCGTGTAGACCAAGGCTTTCTCGTTTAAATTGCGAACCATCCATGCTACGACCAGCGTAGGCAGCCTCACCATCACCTTTACCTGCACGTAATTCTAACCAAGAATCATCTGTTGGCTTCCAACCCAATGCCAAGTCAGCATTCCAGCGCTCCCAATTTGAATGAATGCTTTTATCGTCGCCATCTTTATAATCATCTGCAACAGATCGATTGGCATTTAAACGAGCATATTTGGTTTCATCGCCAATTGCCGCTTCAATATTATGATCTAGACGACCATATGAACCCATCAAAATACTGGCTTGGCCACGATAAGGCTGATCTTTGCTGAGATTTTCAGGTTGACGCTGAAAAATGACAGTTGCAGCCGAACCAGGCGTTGCGTACTGAACAGTTTGCGGCCCTTTAATCACCGTAATTTTATCGAAGCTTTCTGGCTGAATATAAGAAGTTGGTGCATCCATACGATTCGGGCACGCACCTAAATTTTCACTACCATCAACCAACATTTTAATCCGTGAACCAAACATGCCACGAAAGGTGACATCGCCATTGGTTCCACCATTTTTAATGGCACTAAATCCCATAATGTTTTGCAAATAATCTGCACCGTCCGTTGCAGGAATAGGTTGAATTGCTTGCTTAGGATCAGCGTGAATAATCAATCCATTTGCATCATTTGGCTGCTGTGCTGTAACGACAATAGGTGCTAATACAATAGGGGTTTTATCGGACTGGACATCCATATTTGCCCATAATAATGTGCTATTTGAGGCAGCAAGAATCGCAACCGTAAGGGGCTGTAATAAAAATTTAGGTTGAGCCATGATCGGTCTCTCTTAAAACATAAGTAAAACTAGGCTAGAGTTTTGAAAACCCTAATGAAATTGACGTTTTAATTTATGCAAAGAGTGGCGGTGCTCGCCCTTGAGGTAATAAGAATAGCCGTTGCAGTGCAAAATAAACATGCTTAAATGCCTGTTGATACGCGACTAAACGGATTTGGATTCGAACTAAAACCTCTTTCACGCCGAATTCAGGCGGTAATACCAAATTGGCATACACCGTACAGTATTGACACTGGTGATTTGGATCGTGATGATCATGTTTCGACATCAAGCTTTGATGTTGTTCAAGCTGATGTGAATGATGACGCATATTGTGCGATACAGACTGCTGTTCAGCTTTTAATTTGGGCAACAATAACGCTTGGGTAATCGTTTCACAGACAGGTGCAATCTGATATTGCTTCGGCAGCAGTGGCTGCAAAAACACCGCAATCTGTAAACAGACTGCGGTGAATGCAAGCATTAAACCACTACGAAAGAATAAGGGCACTTTTAATAACCGAAAAACATTTGTTAACGTTTAACCGCAACTTTTTCTTTATCGCGTTGACGTACAACTTTTTCAACTTTCTCACGTGCACGCTGACGTTTTAATGGCGATAAATAATCAACAAAAAGTTTGCCATTTAAGTGATCCATTTCATGTTGGATACAAACTGCGAGAAGTTCGTCAGCTTCTAATTCAAATGCTTGACCATCAAGGTTAATTGCCTCGATTTTTACGCGTGACGGACGCTCAACTTTATCGTATATTTGAGGCACAGAGAGACAGCCTTCTTCGTAGGGCTGAGTCTCTTGAGTCAGTGGAGTGACTTTGGGGTTAATGAACACCATCGGTTGGTTTTTCTCTTCAGAGATGTCCATAACAATAAGCTGAATATGATGATCAACCTGAGTTGCCGCTAAACCTATACCCGGTGCCTCGTACATGGTTTCAAACATATCTGCTGCAAGCTGACGAATATCATCAGTGACTTCTTCGACTGGCTTAGCAATGGTACGAAGACGGGGATCAGGAAAACTTAAAATAGGTAATAAGGCCATACCGTTCCTCATTTATGCCATTGATCAGAAAACCAACTGAAGGGAATGCTTGATCAAAAAATTGTGTGTAAAGTCGTTATTATAACGCAACTACACACATAATTTTTAGGAATTATGATAATGAAAAAGGTTTTAAACGGCATACCATCATTTCATGCCTTGGGGTTAAAAAAACAACTGATTGCTGCTGCAATTTGTGCAGGATTAGGCATGAGCATAAACCTTACTCATGCAGCAAGCCCTAACGCAAACCCACCATCCGTAAAAGCGGGTGCACCACATGTCTATGTGGTGAAAAAAGGGGATACGCTTTGGGATATTTCAGGCAAATTTTTAAGCAAGCCTTGGCGCTGGCCTGAAATTTGGGCAAGCAATAAACATGTCAAGAATCCACATTGGATTTATCCTGGTGATCGCTTGCTACTTTGTAGTTTGAACGGTAAACCACTGATTGGTAAAGATGAAGGTGATGGTTGTGACGGTATTATTCGTCGTTACTCTGGCAATACTTCTACTTTACGTCCAAAAGTTCGTATTGAAGCTCTAAATAATAGCGTCCCTGTTATTCCATTAGCTGATATTCAACAATGGTTAGAACGAACTTCGGTACTTCCAGCGAGTGCGATTAGCAACACACCTTATGTCTTGGGTACAGCAGATAATCGTGTACTTGCAGGCAAAGGTCAGAGCATTTATGTGCGTGGTCAAGGTATCGAAAATGGTCAACGTTATGGCGTATACCGTGAAGGTGAACCATATATCGTGCTTGATGAAAAAGGGAAGAAACAGAATCTAGGTGTTGAGCTCATGCAAGTCGCTTCTGGTGTTGCGATTACCAATGAAAAAGACATTACAACCTTTGAATTAACTGATAGTTATAATGGTGAAGTACGTCGTGGTGATCGTATCATGCTTGAACAAGAGGCCATGTTACCTACGTTATTCTACCCAACTGAACCAAATCAGGTGAAAGATGGCGGTAAAGTCATCCGTGTCATGGGGTCGATAGGTACAGCTGCGAAAAATGGTGTAGTCACTGTTGACCGTGGTACAGCAGATGGCATTGAAATCGGACAAGTTTTTAGTACGTACCAAGATGGCGAAACTGTTCGTGATCCAAAGACCAAAGAAAGTATAAAATTACCAGGTCAATATGTTGGTAGTATTATGATTTTCAAAAGTTTTGATCGCATCAGCTACGGCTATGTTTTAGAGAGTGAGTTGCCAATTAAAATTGGTTCAAATATCAAGCCGCCTCGTCTTGATAACTAAACGCTAATTAGAAATGTTGAATCAGTTACTACCCCATCATTATCATACTGTGTTGGTGTGGTATCTGGTTCAACACTCGCTTTCTAGTTTTCAAAAAATTCGAAACTATTTCGGTAGTTGTGCGGAAGCAGTCCAAACACATCGACTTTCTGAATGGCAACAGCTCGGTTTACACAAAAATCATTTAAAACGTCTAGAAGAATTCCAAACCCCAAATGGGAAACAGCAATTTGACCATATGGTTCAATTAATTTGTAAGCACACTGATTTTATTTTAACCCCTGAAGATATCGACTACCCTACTCAACTTTTACCTTATTCTGATCATCCTCCTATTTTATTTGGTCAAGGTCAGCCACAAGCATTATTACAGCCCCAGATTGCTATGGTTGGAAGTCGAAAGCCGAGCCCTCATGGACGACAAGTTGCTTATGATTTTGCGTATTATTTAAGTGAAAAAGGTTTTTATATTAGCAGCGGTTTAGCCCACGGAATTGATGAAGCCGCTCATCGTGGTGGTTTAGCCCATCATCGGACAATCGCGGTGACTGGAACAGGTTTAGACACAGTTTATCCATCGCAAAATAGCAAACTAGCCCAAGAAATTATTCAAACAGGTGCTCTTGTAACTGAGTTCCTTCCGACTACCCTACCTTTACAGCAGCATTTTCCACGCCGTAATCGCATCGTTAGTGGTTTAAGTCTTGGTGTTTTGGTTGTAGAAGCCGCTTTGAAAAGTGGTTCACTGATCACAGCAAATGAAGCAGCCAATCAAGGGAAAATGGTATTTGCCATTCCCGGACATATTTACAGTGAGTATCATCAAGGCTGTCATCAATTAATTCGTGAAGGTGCAACTTTAGTTGATCATCCAGAACAAATTATTGAAGATCTAGCCTTACCTACTCAATGGCAAGTACAACAACAAATTCCAGAAGAACCTGTAACCATCACGCCAAGCTTACCAACGCATTTGATTGCTCTTTATCAAAGTCTCGACTGGATTGGACAAGACTTGGATGAACTTGCTCAACGTCATCCAATTCCGATCGCAGAACTCACAGCTCAATTGATGGAATTAGAATTACTCGGTTTCTGTATACAACAGGGCGGTCGCTATTTACGTTGTCGTCCAATTCATTAAAATAACCCTATCTTTGTCGCTAAACATAATCTCATGATTACCTCATCAATTTCGGAAGCAGCACAGCTTTTGAAGCAGGGACAAGTTCTTGCTTATCCAACAGAAGCTGTTTGGGGCTTAGGCTGCGATCCATTCAATCAACAAGCTTTTCAAAACATTCTTGAGCTAAAACATCGCCCAATTGAAAAAGGAGTCATTTTATTAGCAGGTCACTTAGGGCAAGTTGAGCATTTGTTACAAAGCTTAGCTCCAAAGATACGTAAGCAAGTGATTGATAGTTGGACGGATCGTGTAGCAACTGAAAGAGCAACTACATGGTTACTCCCCGCTGATGAGCACATTCCTATTTGGATTAAAGGTCAACATCCATTGGTTGCTGTACGTGTAACCACCCATCCTTTGTGCGTCGAACTCTGTAATGCTTTTAGCGGTTTTATTGTATCGACCAGTGCCAATCCCGCGGGACTAAATCCAGCACAAAATTTAGAACAAGCTCAAGGTTATTTTGGTACATCCCTGAATTATTTAGAGGGTGATTTAGGACTTAGCCAAGAACCTAGTCGAATTCTCAACGCTTTAACAGGTGAAGTAATTCGCGCTTGATTATGTAAATAGTGAATAAAAAAAAGCTCAGTTATATAGGGATAACTGAGCATAAAAAGGATGTGTATAATCACATCCAGAGGGTCTACAAATAGGTTGAGTATATTCATCATTAAAAATGAATCTAGCTACTCTGAAAGCTATTATGGATCAATCATTTGATTTATACAAATATATTATTTCTCTAACAAAAAATGTGAAAAGCGTACCATTTTTGTCAGTTTTAAAATTTCAATAAAATTATATTTCTATTTTTATTGAAATTTTTTTGGTCACAAAGTTGATAAATATCTAAAATATATTTGAAAATCATATAGAAATAATCTTCATTAAATAAAAATTTTGATGTGTTTGTCGCTATTTCAACCAATTTTATACGATCATTTCATATTTAAGTGGCGCTTTAAATCAATTCTACAGGTGCTTTTTCCGTTTTCTTTTGCGCTAAAATGATACCGACCAAAATCGTCACACCGCCTAAGGTATGGTAGATCGTCCAATGCTCAGATAGCCATAGACTTGCAATAATTGCAGTAAATACAGGCATCAAATTCATAAAAATACTAGTACGGTTTGGACCAATGCTTTGTACAGCAATCATCCATAATAAAGGTGCGATCAGCGATGGAAAAATACCTGCATACAATACACTTGCTATATTATCTACATTAATTGCATCTAAGCCCAACCAAAGTAGAAATGGAAGATGGTAAAGCAACGCAAAAGCGATTTGGATATAGAGACTGGTCATCAATGGCAATTGTACTTGCCATTTTTTTAGAAAGACGCCATAAAATGCATAAAAACCTACAGCCAAGACCATAACAGCATCTCCCCAATGACCTCCTTGATCAAATAAGCGAGAGAAATGCCCTTGGCTCATTACATAAAGTAGGCCGAAAAATGATAGGAAACTGCCAAAGATCGCAAATCGATTTGGCTTATCTTTTAAAATAATATAAGAGATAAAAATGGTAAAAACTGGAACAAAAGCATTTACAATACCCATATTTGTTGCAGTGGTATAATGTGCTGCTGTATAAGAAAGCCCTTGATATAAAACCATTCCGAAAGCGCTTAGAACTGCTAATTTAGCAATATATGGGCGAATCAAAGCTCGCTGTTTCCATACTTTGGGCAACATCAATGGTGTCAAAATGAGAAAGGCAACAAACCAGCGATAAAAACTAATACTGACGGGTGAAATATAGTCCGCAACATAACGAGTCACTGCAATATTTAACGACCAAATTAAGACTGCTATCAATGGCAGTACAAATGCCCATTTTTGGTATCTACTTAACTGAGTCATCAGCCATCTCACAATATTTCTAGATTAGGATTATTCTGAAAGATGTCTAAAATAATTGAAATATCGTATTTCAGACATTTATACCGCTATGTCGACATCAAATCTAAAAGCAGATCCAATTTTACAACTTAAGACTTATACGCTTGATCACTTCAATAAAAATATCTTAATTTATGCTGTAATCAGCTTTATTACCTCCGTCTGTATCCATCTTTTCACCTTAGCAAAAGGTTTGAACAATTCCAAAGTCACTTGTGAAAATTAAATGAGAACCCTGAATGAAGTATGATGAGACTGAAAAATTATCTTTTTTAAATGGTATCGAAGTACATGAATTTCTTTATCAGAAAGATGATATTGTCAGCCCTCATTCTTCACTTTGGGGGGATTTTAACTTCAGTCTCAATGGCACTTTAGAATTTGATATTGAAGGAAAATATTATTTATCACCGCCAAGCTATGGGCTATGGCTACCACCACGCACAGAACACCAATCACTGCCTGTTGAACATGAAATTCATTATATTTGCATCCGACTTCATCCTCGTTTCGGAGATGCATTAGGCGATGTCTGCCGCTGTTTTAGTATTCAACCTTTTTTCGCTCTTTGGTCATTCAAATTCTAGAGCAACAAAAGCAAAATCTTGCGCCTGAATATCTTGAACATTTATTACAAGTGTTATTCGATCAACTAAAGCAAGCCCCAGCATATACACATTATTTACCGCAAAGCACGCATCCAACCTTAGCTCCGATCCTCGATCAACTTGCGAATCCTGAATTATTTCATATGAGCCTACAACAAGTATTGTATAACTTTACGGTCAGTGAGCGCCATGTGTTACGGCTGAGCCAACAAGAATTGCAACTCTCCCTGTCAGAATGGCGCAATCGAGCCAAAATTATTTTTGCAATCAATCAAATTCGTCAAGGCACGACCATTAAACAATTGGCATATACTTTAGGTTATCACCATAGCTCTAGCTTTATTGAATTCTTCAAGCGCTATACAGGACAAACTCCTATTCAACTCAAAAATGCCTCGATATAAATCCAAGACGTACTTTTGCTCATAATTTGTATGGATTCATATCAAGAGGATTGCACTGTACGAAATTAGCAGTTAAAACAAACAAGTCTTGTCACAACAACATTAGGACGTATTCCATGAGCCAGTCGGTTTATCACATTCCAGTTAAAGATATTAAAGGTCAAGACGTTGATCTTGATCAATATCAGGGTAAAGTTCTACTAATTGTTAACGTAGCCTCAAAATGTGGCTTAACACCACAGTACGAAGGCCTAGAAAAACTTTATCAAGCGAAAAAAAATCAGGGCTTAGAAATTTTAGGCTTCCCTGCAAATAACTTCTTAGAGCAAGAACCAGGGACAAATGATGAAATCGAACAATTCTGTTCACTCAACTATGACGTCCACTTCCCTTTATTTGCAAAAATCTCTGTTGCAGGTGAAGACAAACATCCTTTATATCAAACACTCACACAAGCAATTCCAGAACGTATTGGTGAAGGACCTTGGTGGAAAGACCTCGTTGATTATGGCTTAACACCAAACAATCCACCTGAAGTACTATGGAATTTTGAGAAATTCTTAGTCAATAAAAATGGGGAAATCGTAGCGCGTTTTGCACCTGACATTACCGCAGATGATGAACGTATCGTCAGTGCGATTGAAGCTGAGCTGACTAAATAATTCAGAACAATTATAAGAGCGCCTTAAGCGCTCTTTTTTATGTAAAATGTAAAGCCTTACAAAAATCACTTTTTATTCATATTTTTTCACTATAGTGACGTTTTTCACATATTTTGGTGCAGTTCAGCCATGATGGAAAACCAGTCGATCAAAGCCATCCTTTCAGCCATGACACTTGCTGCTGCATTTACACTGACAGGCTGTGATCAAGTTCCCCGTGACCATCAGCAGATGGAACAAGAATCTAAATTTGAACAGCCTGCTACAACAGCGAATCAGGATAACAGCACCGAAATGATCAAGGCGCAGGACACCCAAAACCTGAGTCGCGGCAATATGCTCAACATTGCACGCGATATTGCAAAGTTACAGCTTGAGACCGATGATTATGTGGCCCTGTTAAAACAGTCGCAAAGCAGTCTTGGACAGGCAATTCGGGATCAAAATGTTCAGCAACTGCAAAATACCACAGGTGAGCTTAAACAGGAATTATACGGACTGCATGAAACTTTACTTTCACTAAACCTAAAAAGTGATGAGGTTGACCAGATTCGCCAGAGCCTACTTACAGCCAACCAGCAACTTCTGAGCATTCCTTTGCTGCATGGTCAACTGGACATTGCCCAGCTAGATTTTGCAAAAATTGAAAAGCAGTTCAACGCCATTCAAATGGATATGGTTAAACTGGCAACCTTAGTACTCGGCAATAAAGATGATTCAAACGCTTAAAGTCCGTTTATTTTAATTTTCGATCCCATATAAAAAAGCCACCTGAAGGTGGCTTTTTCAATCTTAAATCTACAATTACATTGCACGATTCTTGATTTTACGGATCGTTTCAAGCTGAGCAGCTGTTTCAGCCAACGCAGCAAGTGCAGCAGCAGAATCCAAATCACTCTTTTGATTTGCTAGCAATTGTTCAGCTTGTTTACGAGCTTCCATAATTGCAGCTTCATCCAAGTTGTCTGCACGGATTGCACTATCTGCAAGTACCGTAACAACATGAGGTTGAACTTCTAACACACCGCCTGATACATACACGATTTCTTCTGTACCATTTTCCAACTGAACACGGATCGGTCCCGGTTGGAGTAAAGTTACAAGTGGCGCATGCCCTGGTAAAATACCTAGCTCGCCACCCGCACCTTTTGCGATTAACATCGTCACTTGTCCAGAGTAAATAGACTCTTTAACACTTACGACATCACATTGCATAGTCGCCATGAGAATCTCCTTAAATTAGAGTTGCTAATTAAAGTTTCTCGGCTTTAGCAATCACTTCGTCAATACCACCAACCATATAGAATGCTTGTTCTGGGATGTGATCGTATTCACCAGCTAATAGACCTTTAAAGCCACGAATCGTTTCTTTAAGTGGTACTAATTTACCAGGAGCACCAGTAAACACTTCAGCTACGTGGAATGGTTGAGAGAAGAAACGTTGGATTTTACGCGCACGGTAAACAACCAATTTATCTTCTTCTGCTAACTCATCCATACCCAAGATTGCGATGATGTCTTTAAGCTCTTTATAACGCTGCAATACGTTCTGTACAGAACGTGCAATTTCATAATGCTCTTGACCAACAACCAATGGATCTAACTGACGTGAAGTTGAGTCAAGTGGATCGATCGCTGGATAAATACCAGAAGATGCGATGTCACGGCTCAATACTACTGTTGCATCTAAGTGAGCAAACGTTGTTGCAGGTGATGGGTCAGTCAAGTCATCCGCAGGTACGTATACAGCTTGGATCGATGTGATCGAACCAGACTTAGTCGACGTAATACGCTCTTGAAGAACACCCATTTCTTCTGCAAGTGTCGGTTGGTAACCTACCGCAGATGGCATACGACCTAACAATGCTGATACTTCAGTACCCGCAAGTGTATAACGGTAGATGTTGTCGACGAATAATAATACGTCACGACCTTTACCATTTTCGTCTTTTTCATCACGGAAGTATTCAGCCATAGTCAAACCAGTTAACGCTACGCGTAAACGGTTACCTGGTGGCTCGTTCATCTGACCGTAGACCATTGCTACTTTGTCAAGAACGTTAGAATCTTTCATTTCGTGATAGAAGTCGTTACCTTCACGAGTACGCTCACCAACACCAGCAAACACAGATAAACCTGAGTGTGCTTTCGCGATGTTGTTGATCAACTCCATCATGTTAACGGTTTTACCAACACCCGCACCACCGAATAAACCAACTTTACCACCTTTCGCGAACGGGCAAAGTAAGTCAATGACTTTAATACCTGTTTCTAAAAGATCAGTAGAAGCTGCTTGTTCAGCATAAGAAGGTGCTTGACGGTGAATCGGCAAACGTTCTTCAGTCGCTACAGGACCTGCTTCATCAATCGGGCGACCTAAAACGTCCATAATACGACCAAGCGTAGCTGGGCCAACTGGAACAGAAATCGGTGCATTTGTACTGGTTACATTAAGACCACGTTTAAGACCTTCTGTAGAACCCATTGCGATGGTACGAACAACACCATCGCCAAGCTGTTGCTGAACTTCTAATGTAGTTTCAGTACCGTCAACTTGGAGAGCGTCATAGATCTTAGGAACGCTATTGCGCTCAAACTCGACGTCGATAACCGCGCCGATGATCTGAATGATACGACCGCTACTCATTGCTGTCTCCTCAATTCAAACTTAATAATGTTAAACGGCAGCGGCACCGCCAACGATCTCGGAAATTTCCTGAGTAATCGCGGCTTGACGCAGCTTGTTGTAAATGAGTTGTAGGTCTTTAATCAATTGTCCTGCGTTGTCCGTCGCTGCTTTCATCGCGACCATACGAGCAGATTGCTCACATGCAACGTTTTCAATCACACCTTGATAAACCATAGACTCGATATAGCGAACCAACAAACCATTTAACAATTCTTCTGCTTCTGGTTCGTAGATATAGTCCCAACCATAAGTACGGTTGAGATCATCGCCTGCTTGCGCTGGTGCTAAAGGAACAAGTTGTTCTACTTTAGGCTGTTGAGTCATTGCATTGACAAAACCATTTGAAACGAGGTAGATACGATCTAATTCGCCTTTATCAAATGCATCAAGCATAACCTGTACAGAGCCAGTTAACTGTTCCAAACTCGGCGCATCGCCAAGTTGGGTCGTTGCACCAAGCACTTTACCGCCGTAATTCTTAAAAAACGAAACCGCTTTTTGACCAATCAAAGCAAATTCAACTTCAATTGACTGCTGTTGTTGTGCTTTGACATGCTGCACAACTTTCTTGAACAAGTTAATGTTCAAGCCACCCGCCAAGCCACGATCTGAAGACACTACGATATAGCCAACACGCTTAACTGGGCGGTCAACCATATAACGGTGTTTGTATTCAGGGTTTGCTTGAACTAAGTGAGCAATTACACGGCGCATATTATCGGCATACGGACGGCCCTGAGCCATGCGCTCTTGCGCACGACGCATTTTAGAAGCAGCTACCATTTGCATCGCGCGAGTAATCTTTTGCGTGCTCTTGATACTAGCTACTTTGGCGCGAATTTCTTTTAAATTTGCCATACGCTTAACCTAGTATTCGAAAGCCCTTTCGAGCTTTCGAAGGTTGATCCGTGAACCAAACTTAACTAAAGGTAAACTTAGTAAGTTTGAGTCGCTTTGAAGCTCTCAATACCTGATTTGATTGCTGCTTCGATGTCTTTGTTATAATCACCAGTTTCATCGATCTGTTGCATTAACGCAGCTTTTTCTGAACGGAAGTAAGCAATTAACGCAGCATCAAAGTCTACGATTTTCTTCACTTCTACGTCAGCCATATAGCCTTCGTTAGATGCATAAACAGACACAGCTTGGTCAGCAATTGAGTAAGGAGCATATTGTTTTTGCTTCATTAACTCAGTTACACGTTGACCATGCTCAAGTTGCTTACGCGTTGCTTCATCAAGATCAGAAGCAAACTGAGCAAACGCAGCCAATTCACGGTATTGTGCTAAAGCAGTACGGATACCACCAGACAATTTTTTGATGATCTTAGTTTGAGCAGAACCACCAACACGCGATACCGAGATACCCGCGTTCACAGCAGGACGAATACCTGCGTTGAATAATGATGTTTCTAAGAAGATCTGACCGTCAGTAATCGAAATTACGTTGGTTGGTACGAATGCAGATACGTCACCCGCTTGAGTTTCAATAATCGGTAACGCAGTTAAAGAACCAGTTTGACCAGTTACTGCACCGTTCGTGAACTTCTCAACATAGTCAGCTGAAACGCGCGAAGCACGCTCAAGAAGACGTGAGTGAAGATAGAATACGTCACCTGGATACGCTTCACGACCTGGTGGGCGACGTAATAACAATGAAATTTGACGGTAAGCAACAGCTTGCTTAGACAAATCATCATAAATAATTAACGCATCTTCACCGCGGTCACGGAAGTATTCACCCATTGTACAGCCTGAGTACGGAGCTAAATACTGCATAGCTGCAGGATCAGCTGCCGCAGCTGCGACAACAGTGGTATACGCCATAGCGCCAGTTTCTTCTAGCTTACGTACAACGTTTGCAATTGTTGATTGTTTTTGACCAATCGCAACGTATACACATTTAATGCCAGAGTTTTTCTGAGCGATGATCGCATCGATCGCCATTGCTGTTTTACCAGTTTGACGGTCACCAATAATCAACTCACGCTGACCACGACCTACAGGGATCATGGTATCAACTGATTTATAACCAGTTTGAACAGGTTCGTCGACTGATTGACGCCAAATTACGCCTGGTGCTACTTTTTCAACAGCATCAGTTAGTTTTGCATCAATAGGGCCTTTACCATCAATTGGGTTACCCAAAGCGTCTACGACACGGCCAAGAAGTTCAGGACCTACTGGAACTTCTAATACACGACCTGTACAACGAGCTTTTTGACCTTCTTGAAGGCTTAGGTAGTTACCTAAAACAACGGCACCCACTGAATCCTGTTCTAGGTTCAGTGCCATACCAAATAAGCCGCCGTCGAATTCGATCATTTCACCGTACATTGCATCCGCAAGACCGTGAATACGCACGATACCGTCAGATACCATAACGATGGTACCTTCATTCTTAGCGGTCGCGCTGGTGTCCAGATCGCCGATACGCTGTTTAATGAGCGCACTGATCTCGGATGGATTCAGTTGTTGCATTGCGCTATTCCTCAATCTTTTTTAAGTTCAGTCTTTTTGCTGTTAGGCAAGAAGACGAGTCCGCATTTTTTCAAGCTTGTTAAGCGCAGAGTCATCTATCACTTGGTCGCCTGCACGAATCACAACACCTGCGATTAACGCTGGATTAACGCTAACAGTCACATGTACAGTTCTGTTAAAACGTTTTTCAAGCGCATGAGCTAAAATATGCTCTTGTGTCGCATCCATTGGAAAAGCAGATTCAATCTCCACTTCCAACGTGTTGTTGTTCTGCGATTTAAGTAATTCGTATTCTGCAGCAATTTCAGGCAATAAAACTAAACGATCGTTATCTGCAAGAAGTGTCAAAAAGTTAGACACTGATTGAGATTGATCTTCACCTAAAACTTTCGCAAAAAGACCTACTTGTTCCGCAGGAGTCAGCTCAGGGCGATTTAAATAAGCGGAAAATGCTTCGTCTTGCACCGCAGCACTGAGCAGTTGTAACGCATTTGACCAAGCGTCAGTTGCATTCTGCTCAGATGCATAAGCAAATGCTGCTTTGGCGTACGGGCGTGCTAACGTCAAGAGTTCAGCCATATTTCGCCTCGCTTAAAGTTTAGCAGCCAGCTGAGTCAGCATGGCATTATGAGCTTCTGCGTCAACTTGTTGGTTCAGAATTTTTTCTGCGCCAGCAACTGCCAAAGCAGCAACTTGTTGACGTAATTCTTCGCGAGCAGCATTGATGTCTTGATCAACAGTTTCTTTCGCCTGTTGACGAATACGCTCACCTTCAGCAGATGCTTGGGTACGCGCTTCTTCTACCAATTGTGCTGCACGACGGTTCGCTTGTTCGATCAATTGAGCCGCTTGTGCTTTTGCTGCGTCTAATTCTGCCTTAACTTGTGCTTGCGCATCAGCAAGGTCAGCTTTTGCTTTTTCAGCAGCATTTAAGCCATCAGCGATTTTACGCTGACGCTCACTAATCGCATTGATTAGTGGTGGCCAAACGAACTTCATGCAGAATGCGACAAAGAACGCAAATGCAATCGCTTGACCAATCAATGTGAGGTTGATATT
Source organism: Acinetobacter sp. 5862 (assembly GCF_024494585.1). Classification (NCBI taxonomy): domain Bacteria; kingdom Pseudomonadati; phylum Pseudomonadota; class Gammaproteobacteria; order Moraxellales; family Moraxellaceae; genus Acinetobacter; species Acinetobacter sp. 5862. The sequence continues at coordinate 22,822 of NZ_JANHGP010000065.1, read as the reverse complement.
CATTTCGCTATTCCTCAATATGTGGATTTAGGAATTAAGCTATTAACCTACAAATGGATTAGCGAAGATGAAGAACAAGCCAATACCAACACCGATCATAGGCACAGCATCAAGAAGACCCGCAATTAAGAACATACGAGTTTGAAGTTGTGGAGCCAATTCCGGTTGACGAGCAACAGCTTCTAAAAAGCGGCCACCTAAAAGACCGAAGCCAATCGCAGTACCTAAAGCACCAAAAGCGATCAAGATAGCAGATGCAATTGCAACTAGACCTAAAGTGAGTTCCATGAAAAATTCCTCAGAGGTTAGGTTATTACCAAATTAAACTAAAATTTAAGCCTAACCATCGATTGATAATTAGGCAATACCATTAATGCTTTTCGCTTGCCATGCTCAAGTAAACGATGGTCAGCATCATAAAGATGAATGCTTGCAACGTAATTACAAGAATGTGGAAAATAGCCCAAGGCACAGATAACGCCCATTGAATCCAGAACGGTAATAACGCAATTAAGATGAAGATTAACTCACCCGCATACATGTTACCGAACAGTCGTAGAGCCAACGAAACTGGTCGAGCAAGAAAAGTTACTAATTCCAAAATCAAGTTCACTGGAACCAATAACGCTTTTGCAACTGGGTTACTTGGGTTAAATGGGTTAAGTGCCAATTCACCGACGAAACCGCCGATCCCTTTTTCACGAATACTATAGAACAAGATCAGTGCAAATACAGACAATGACATACCAAGGGTAATGTTAGGATCTGTAGATGGAACAACCTTGAAATAAACGTGGTGAGGGTCCATACCAAACACGTTTGCACCAATCTTTTGAGCTAGGAAAGGAATCCAGTCTACAGGAATCAAGTCCATTGCGTTCATGAGGAAAATCCACACGAAGATGGTCAATGATAAAGGAGCAATTAAACGTGATTTGCCGTGGAAAGTATCACGAACACTTGAGTCCACAAACTCGATAATCATTTCGATTGCAGATTGGAATTTAGTTGGAACGCCAGCATTTGCAGCTTTCGCAACTGTCCAAAATAACAAACAGAAAATAACACCAAGTCCGATAGACCAACCCATTGAATCCAAGTGAATTGCAGTGAACCCCATCGATTGAGCTTCTTCAGCAGTCTCAGCCAATTTCCATGTACCATCAGGCATTTTGCCATAGGTCATATTGGTCAAGTGATGCTTGATATACTCGGTCGAAGTCAGGGCATGTTCTTCAGCAGCCATAAATCACACCTGGTCAATGTCAATCATTAAAAAGAAGTTAAACGAACCATGCGTACTGCAATAATCTCGTTTCTACTTCCAAAAATCTCAAAAATGTGTTTCATTCTCGTTGCTGGAGACGTGACACCCAGAATGGTGCGACCCACGACATGGCCTGAACGAGGATAAATCCACAAAACAATGCCACCGCTGACAACGGCTTGACATTGCTCAAAATCAAAATAAAACCCACAATCACAATTGCAAACTTACCGAGCATTCCCCGATACATATTCAGCATGACTTGTTTTGATGCTCTTGCGCCTGCTGTCCTAAACGACTGCCAGGCAAAATAACAATGCGCCAACCAACAAACCAGCGCTCCAAGCGCAGCACTCAGGGCAGCAGTAGTGTCTTTCATCATCCATGCAAGCAAAGCTGCAACAGGAATCATACACGCCTGTAAGAAGACCAAAGCTTTTGCTAATCGTCGGTCAATCAAGCGACTAGTTCGGCTCATTTTTTACCCACTTACAGCATAACTGCTTGACAAGTTTTAATCATGATTGTTTCGAATCGCAGGCATTATAGAGTTACACCCCTGAACATGCAATCTTTTCTCGACTTAAGTCTGTTTTTTTCGCTGGTCCATTTTTTGACGATAGAGTCAACTGGTTTTTTATTTTTCTCATCAGTTTTGTGTACTTAATACGCATTTATCGGTTTTTAAAGCCAATTTTTTCCATGCAGCAACAAAATTATCTTCACCACGCATACTTTCATCAACTGGTTGGAACACGACTGGATTTAGCTTTTGATATTGACCACGACTTGCTGATGTTTCAGCCAACAAGCACATTTGTGTTTTAGGGCGACTATCTTTTAAGAATTTAATTTGAGCTACTGTTGGTGCAATATGAGGATCATCAGTCAATGCTCCAGCAAATTTCAAATTGAGCGCTCTTTCTAAATATTGATAGGCATCATGATAAGACCAATAAGGTTTTGCTTTATTGGAACTTTCATATTGCTGTGAAACCTGCAGCATTTGTTGCGAAAACTGTTTTGCATTCGCCATGTATTTGGCTTTATTTTCTGGATATTGTTGTGAACGTAAAGTTGCAATAAAGAAAGCGATTCGCACTGCATTGTTTGGCTCTAACCAGACATGGCTATCTACAGTGTTTGCCAATGCAGCACCGCGTAAACTACGTTGAGGCAAAATCGTTAAAATACCGGAATCTAAAAGTGCAATTGCTTTAGGGTTTTGATTAAGCAACTTATCTAAAGGTGCTTCATGTACTTTACCTAACCACAATACCAGCGAAGCATCTTGAATCGCCTTACGATGAGCGGGTGTGAGTTGTACATCATGCCCAGTTTGATCGCCAAGTAACAGAACAGGCTCTTCTATGCCTGCTGTAACCTCTTTAGCAATTAAATAAATTGGATGCGTTGAAACAACTAAACTTTGAGTCCATCCCCATGTGCTTAACATTGAAAAGAAAACAAATACAATTAGGCGGGACATCACAACATTACTCAACTCAGCGAACCGTGTTATAATATAACAAAAGTTAAAAAACACCTATGTCTTTTTTAGATTTGTCGCACTCGCCTGCCGAGGTTCAACTTATATAGATGGTTAAATTGAATTGCATGTTATGATAATGGGTCTATTGCAATATCATAAAGGCGATGAGCGCATGAAAAGCAATAGATTCTACAAAAACAATGAGGTCTACCTATGAGTTCTTGTTCACATGGACATGACAATGCTTTACATGGTGTTCACGGTCATCACGATATTAAGGCTCGCATTGCTGAAGCAGAAATTTTGTGTACTGCAGTTGGCGCTCGCTTAACACCCTTACGTAAAGAAGTGCTTGAACTCATTCTAAATGCTTCTGCTCCAATGGGCGCTTACGACTTATTGGCTAAAATAAAAGGTCAAGCAGACCGCCCTGCTGCCCCACCTACAGTTTATCGAACTTTAGACTTCTTATTAGAAAAAGGTTTAATTCATCGACTTACCTCGATCAATGCCTATATTCCTTGTTGCCACCCACGTGAAGGACACCAAGCTGCTTTTCTGATCTGCACTGAATGTCATTCAGTGAAAGAGGCTTCAGCGCAAGGATTAATTCAACAGCTCGATCAACTTGCTGCTTCTGACCAATTTGCTGCCCAACACAGCATTATTGAAATTTCTGGAAAATGTCATCAGTGCAACACACGCCAATGAGCACTCCACTGATTCAGTTGGAGAATATTTCTGTTCGACGTGACGAACGAGATATTTTAAGAAATATTGATTTTGCATTACAGGCAAAAGAAATTGTTACGCTAATTGGTCCAAATGGTGCAGGTAAATCAACTTTAATTAAAGTGCTGCTCGGCATCATGTCACCCAATAAAGGCAAGGTACACTTTTCTAAGAAATTAAAACTCGCTTACGTTCCACAGAAATTTAATCCGTCTGCCAGTCTTCCATTACGGGTTCAAGATTTACTGGATTTAGAAATTTGTGCCGCTGATTTACGCGAAGAAATTATCCGAGATACGGGCATTCAAAAATTACAAGCCTCTAAAGTACAACAACTCTCAGGTGGCGAACGACAACGGGTTTTACTGGCACGTGCACTACTCCGCCAACCCGATATCCTAGTGCTTGATGAACCCATGCAAGGTTTGGATATTCAATCAGAAGCTGAGCTTTACGACTATGTTAGAAGCCTACCTGAACGCTACGGTTGTGCGGTATTGATGGTTTCACATGATTTACAATGGGTAATGCAAGGCACGCATCGCGTCGTTTGTCTGAATAAACACATTTGTTGTAGTGGTCTACCTGAAAGTATTCAGCAGCATCCCGAATACCAAGCGATTTTTGGTACGCAACGAATGTTCTATCAGCATCATCACAATCATTGTGGACATAGCGATCATGCGGAACCCTGTTCTCATGATCCACGCCCACACATTCACCCTGAACCAAAGGTCTAAGCAATGATGGAATGGTTACAACTACTATTACCTGCTTGGATTATGGGGTCACTGTTGGTATTTCTGACAGCACCTCTCGGCTGTCTAATGCTTTGGCGTAGAATGTCTTTTTTTGCTGACACCATGGCACATGGCACGCTACTAGGCGTCGCTATTGCAGCCTTACTACACCTACCCTTTTGGTTAGGGGTCGCCTTTCTGGCTGCTTTACTGGTTGGTATTTTATGGGTACTGCATGACTCTCGCCTCCCTAATGATGCCCTACTCGCATTAAGTTCAGCGACATTACTGTGCTCTGGTTTGTTATTAATTCAGCATATTCCGAGTTTACGTCCCGAATTATTAAGCTACTTATTTGGCGATCTTCTTAGTATTGAATGGTCTGATTTACCCATGTTTGCGGTCGTGATTGTAGGTTCACTTATCGTTTTGTATCGCTCATGGTCTGCACAAATTCAAATTGCAATTGATCCCGATATTGCAATGAGTGAAGGGGTAAGAGCCAATTGGCAACGCTTGATTTTCATGCTGTTATTGGCGCTATTTACGGTACTTGCGCTCCGCGCTGTCGGCTCACTCCTTATGGGTGCATTACTGGTGATTCCTGCACTAAGTGCACGCTTACTTGCACATTCACCTAAACAAATGGTGATTTGGGCATTTTTACTGGCTCAATTGGGTGTGACGGTTGGCTTATGGTCTAGTGCGGCGTTAAATATTGCCACAGGTCTCAGTATCGTTTTATGTATGGCGCTTTGCTTCGCAGTTATTTTTGCAGTACAAAAATTCTTACCGAATTTTAAAACCAATTAAATGTTTCCAATCTTAGCATCCAATACTTGGATGCTATGTCGACTATTATTTTAACGATCACCAATATCGTAAAAATCGTAAAAAAATAAGCTATTAAGCACTGCTCACATCGGGCAAAATCATATCTTTGTATCATTTAAAAATAACGAACTAAGGAGAGCTTCATGACTGCTCAATCCGTCATTCTTCCATTACCTTCTGATCATGCCCGTTTTATTGTTTTGCGTTTAAAAGATTTAAGTATTTCTGAACTCAAACAGCAGATTGAAGCTCTGCTCTCAACCCGTGATCGTCTTATTACCCAACATCCTAACGATCAAATTAAAACAGCGATTGCCTTTGGTCCTGAGCTTTGGTCAAAGCTTTATTCTCAGACACCTGAAGACTTTAGACAGCTTGACCCTCAACAAGGGGCTTTTGACATGCCTGTGGTTCCCGCGGATGTATTTATACACATTGCGAGTGCTCGTGCTGATATTTGCTTTGCGATCAGTCAAGCTTTCTTCAATGGCATTCAAAGCAAAGTCGATGTTTTAGATGAGCGTGCTTGCTTCCGTTTCTTTGATGGTCGTGATATGACAGGCTTTATTGATGGTACAGAGAATCCTCAATTTCCAGATGACCGTGCTGAAGCTGCCCTCCTTGCAGAAACAGCAGGGGCTTTTGCAGATGGCAGCTTTATTTTCGCACAGCGCTATATTCATAATTTAGCAAAATGGCAACAACTCAAAGTCGATGCTCAAGAACATGTTTTTGGACGTACCAAACTTGAATCTATTGAACTTGATGATGACATCAAACCCCAAAATTCGCATGTCGCACGTACTGTAGTAGAAGATGAGGATGGCGAAGAAATGGAAATCTTGCGTCACAGTTTGCCTTATGGTGATGGTAAAGGTGAACAAGGTCTATTTTTTGTTGCCTATACCAACAATTTGAGCATTATTGATGTCATGTTAAAACGAATGTTTGGTACCACAGGTGATGGTATTCATGACCGTTTATTGCATTTCACTACTGCGATTGATGGGGCATATTATTTCGCACCAAGTGATGAATTACTCGAAGAAGTTATTGAATTATAAAATTTAGAATTGAAAAGAATAAAATTTCTTCAATATAATAAAAAAACTTTGCAGCATAAATCGCATCCAACTCGATCTAATATGCTGCAAAGAGAATTATTTAAATCATAATCAGTTTAAAGAAAAAATATGAACAATACGCAATATTCAGAAAATGAAAGATTTGAAAAGCTCATTCTCAAGCTACAAGAGAAAATCAAAAAAAATCCTAAAGCCTATCAATTAAAAGTATTTATGCTGGCTATTTTAGGAAATTTATATATAGGAATCATGATTTTATTCTTATTAGCCCTCATTCCCTTATTACTGATGTCGATTCTATTTTTAAAAGCTTTTGCAATTAAACTCATTCTAATCGTTGGTTTTTTTATTTGGGTCATTTTACGATCTTTGTGGGTTAAGCAAATACCACCTCAGGGTTATGCAATTACTGCTACAGATGCTCCTGAATTATTTGAGATTATTCATAAATTACAACAACAGCTCAATGCACCTGATTTTCATAAAGTGCTTATCGTAGAAGACTTAAATGCTGGCGTTGTTCAAATCCCGCGTTTTCTGGGTTTAGGCTCTTCTCAAAATTATTTATTGTTAGGGTTGCCATTACTTAAGTCCTTAACCGTAGCTCAATTTACTGCGGTTCTAGCTCATGAATTTGGTCATCTCGCGAAAAATCATGCACAATTTTCAAACTGGATTTATCGTCAACGTATTCGTTGGACGCAGTTAGTCGAGGTATTAGAACAGAATCAAAGCCGCGGAGACTTCTTATTTAGACCTTTTCTCAATCGCTTTGTCCCGTACTTTACGGCTTATTCTTTCCCTCTTGCACAGGCAAATGAATATGAAGCAGATGCCATCGCAGTTCAACTAACCTCTTCGCAATCTACAGCCGAGGCATTAATCACTGTGAGTATTATTAGCCAATATCTTGATGAAAAATATTGGACTGAAATTTATAAACATGCGGATGATATGCCACAACCAGTGATGACACCTTTCTTTAATCTCACCCATGCTCTGACACATGAATTAGAGAAAGAAAATACTACAGCATGGTTGTCAGTGTCGATGCAACAAATGACAACGCATCTTGATACGCATCCATCATTACAAGATCGTTTAAAAGCAATCGGGGTAGTTCCTGAGTTTAAATATCCTTCTGCTGAACAACGTGCAGATCGCCTACTTGGCAAGCAACTCGAAAAAGTAACCGCCACTTTTGACCAAATGTGGCAAAATAATATTTCGTCTTCATGGCAAGAAAGATACCAGTTCATTCAAGGTGGCAAACAGCGCCTTATCGAACTTGATCAAAAACAACAGACCGATGATTTGAATATTGATGAAGCATTTGAACGTGCTCAACTCACGCTCTTTATTGCCAAACAAACAGAGCAAGCATGTCAACAATTGGCAGCACTTCATGAAAAAGCACCAGAACATGCTGAAATTTGTTTGGAATATGGCAGAGCATTATTAGAAAAAAATGATGATCAAGGTTGTGTCTACATGATTCGTGCCGCAGAACTCAATGAATTCATGATGACAACTTGCTATGAAAGACTACGTGATTTTTATTGGCAACAAGGACAACCAGATCAAGCACAACATTATCACCACTTACTTGTAGAACGTCTTGAATTAGAGAGTTTTGCACAGCAAGAGCGAAATCAACTTCACTTAAACAATAAGTTCACTCCGCATGATTTAAGCTCAATCGAGTTAGAACAGCTCATAGATGCGTTAAGCAAAATTAAGGATTTAAAGAAAGCATATTTCGTCAAAAAGAAAGTTGATTATTTGACACATTTACCCTGTTATGTCTTGGCATTTTCAACGACTCGTTGGTACCAGTTCACCAATAAAAAGCGAATTGAGGATGTTTTACAACAAATTCAAAGTAAGATGCCATTAGATCAAGCCGTCTTAATTTTAAGTATTGAAGGTGATAATTATAAATTTGGTCGCAAAATGCGATGGATTAAAGGTTCTCGTATTCTTTAATTGATAATACAAGAGAAGAGGTGTTGTAAGTACAACATCTCTAATCAATAAACTCGAAAGATTTATAGGAATATGTTAATTCAGCTGCAATGACTCTCCCCTTAAGCCACTAAAATTTGCTATATTTGACGTTTTTCCGCGACATTTATTTCGGTAACTATGAATACGGCAATACAAGCAGCTCTTGATCATGCGGTACAATCCCTTCAACAACAAGGGGTACTTCCTTCAGATTGGACAAACACGAGCCATTTAACCCGTACCAAAGACCGAAGTCACGGAGACTTCGCCTCAAATATCGCCATGATTGGTTCCAAAGCGGCGGGAATGAAACCACGTGATTTAGCTGAAAAAATCTTAGCAGCACTACCTGAAGTCGCTGACATTACAAAAGCAGAAATCGCAGGGCCTGGTTTTATTAACTTCTTTCTAAACGCAGACCAACGCTTCGCTGTACTTGATCAAATTCAAGCACAAAAAGACCAATATGGACGCAGCCAAGCCAATGCAGCTAAAAAAATCCAAGTCGAATTTGTTTCTGCAAACCCAACATCTAGTCTGCATGTGGGACATGGTCGTGGTGCAGCTTACGGCATGACTGTTGCCAACCTTTTAGAAGCAACAGGTGCACAAGTTGACCGTGAATACTATGTCAATGATGCAGGTCGCCAAATGGATATTTTGGCAACATCAACTTATTTACGTTATTTAGAATTGACTGGGCAAACGCTTGTTTTCCCTAAAAATGCCTATCAAGGCGACTATGTTAAAGAAATCGCACAAAGCATTATTGATAAAGATGGCGATGCACACGTTCGTCCAGTTGCTGACATTTACAACGATGTGCCTGAAGATGTTCAATATGCTGAAGAACTCGATGCCGAAGGCAATAAAGTTATTCTGTCTGGTGATAAAGAAAAACACATTGATGGCTTAATCGCCAATTCACAACAACAGTTGGGTGCGGGCTATCGCGTATTTCACCAAGCGGCTTTACATGCCATTTTGGATGATATCAAAGATGACCTTGCTGACTTTGGCGTGACTTTTGATGAATGGTTTAGCGAAGCTTCGCTAACCGAAAAAATTGATGAAGCACTTGAGACGCTTGATCAACGTGGCTTTCTCTATGAAAAAGATGGCAATATTTGGTTTAAATCAACTGAATTTGGCGATGAGAAAGACCGTGTGGTCAAACGTCGTAATGGCCAAACCACTTATTTTGCATCTGACATTGCTTACCATTTGAATAAACTACAACGTGGTTATACTGATCTGATTGATATTTGGGGTTCAGATCACCACGGTTATATTTCACGTGTAAAAGCTGCGATTGATGCAATGGGTTACGACTCCAAGAAACTGACTGTTCTTTTAGTTCAATTCGTGAGTTTATGGCGTGGTGGCGAGATGGTACAAATGTCATCTCGTTCAGGTCAATTCGTGACTTTACGTGATCTACGTAAAGAAGTCGGCAACGATGCGGCACGTTTCTACTACGTGATGCGTAAATCTGAACAACATATCGACTTTGATTTAGACCTTGCCGTTTCTCAAAGCAAAGACAATGCGGTGTACTACATTCAGTATGCCCATGCACGTGTAAATAGCATTTTGAACCGCGCGAAAGAGAAAGGCATTACATTTGATGTCGCATCTGCTCGCCAAGTTGCTAATCTCTTAGCATTAGAGACTGAAACAGAGATTCTCGCTAAATTAGCAGCTTATCCTGAAATTTTGATTCGTGCTGCGAATGTCTACGAACCACATCAAATTGGTAATTATCTAAAAGACTTAGCTGCGCTATTTCATGGATGGTATGCTCAAGATGGCGTTAAATTTGTTGATGAAACAAATATTCCTTTATCACAAGCGCGTTTATTACTTTCAATTAACGTACAACAAGTTTTACGTAATGGCTTAGAGTTACTGGGTGTATCTGCTCCTGAAGCGATGTAATCAATACACACAGTTGCAATAAAAAGTTTGAATCTGAAATCCTGTTGTTAACAACGCTATACAGATCTACTTTTAAACTTAGCTTATCATTGGTCGGCAATATCTTAAACAAAGCATTATTTTCAAACATAATGCTTTGTTTTTAACCAGATTCAAGTTACAAATAATCTAATAGGATCAAGAGGAATTTCAGGTGTTTGGAAAAACGCAACGTGGTGTATCTGAACGACCAAACAAGCCGAAAAAACCACTTATTCCAAAGTGGTTGGGAATGCTTGTCGCGATTCTTGCGATTCTATGTGTTGGTGTCATGCTCATGCTATGGCAACCATGGCAACCTGTTCCAGCAAAAAATCAGGTAACCTCCGATCATTATCAAGAAGAAGATACCAACAAAGATTATCGTTTCTACGATTTGTTGCCACAACAACAAGTTACTCCAATCCCTGAACAGGCTGTCCCTGAAACCAAACAACAAGGTAATGTCGTGATTATTGAATCACCAAAACCTGAAACGACCACTGAAGATCCAATAACGATCACCTCGACTGAACCAACTGCACCAGATCAAGCCAGTTATATCTTACAAGTACGTAGCTATCCTGATCCTGACAGTGCTGATGCACGTCGTGCAGAAATTATTCTGAATGGTTTATCTGCCGATGTTATAAAAACGGTTGAAAATGGGCAAATATGGTATCGTGTTTTCTCTGGTCCTTATGATAGCCAAGATGCAGCACTTGCTGCTCAACAAACCTTACAACACAGTGGCATTGATTCAATTGTAATTAAACGATAAAAATCTTCATGAATGAAAAAAGGGAGAACCAGTTGTTCTCCCTTTTTTCATGTTTGAAAATTTATGCGCACTGTGAATTTAAACTTTTCTGCTCAGCTCGCTGAAACGCTGGACGCTGCTGAATACGCTGGACAAAAGCCTGAATGTTGGGATATTTCCCGTGTAGTCGATTTTGAATCGCAATCAGTGGAAATGCCATTTGAATATCTGCAAAAGAAAAAGCTCCAGCAAAATAATCATGCTCTCCCAAATACTGCTCCAGATATAGCATATGTTCTTTCATTCGAGGGCGCACAAAGCCAGCTTTCACGCCATCGGTAATTTTTTCAGCAACAGGTCGAATAATCCACGGAACATGCTTACTCACATTATTGATGACGAGAGTCATCACCAATAAAGGCATGAGAGAGCCTTCAGCGTAGTGCATCCAATACGAGTATTGGAGCTGATCTTTGAATTGCTGCGGTTTGAACTGTTGTTTAACATCATACTGCTGTTGCAGATAATCCAAAATAACAGCCGACTCCACAATGACATTCTCATCATCCACCAGAATTGGTGCTTTACCTAGCGGATGAATCTGTTTCAAACTTTCAGGAGCTGCGTAGCTAGGTAATCTCTGATAATACTCAACTTGGTAGTCCATACCAAGCTCTTCTAATGCCCACAAAATACGGAACGAACGTGAGCATTGTAGGTAATGTAAGGTAATCATTTTTGTGCCTGCTTTGTCTACGCAACTGCTGTATGAATCCCTCTCACAGTTACGTTTAGAATTATGATTTGCCCAAGCACAATAGCATTTTAGTCTCAAACAATCACGGTGTGTATGTCTAAACTGCGTAACAGAGTTTTCGTCACTGGTGTTTTACTACATACATTCAGCAACTTCTCTTGTAACGCTGGTGATGGAATCTGCTCAAATATAATACGACGTATCATCTTTTCTTGCTGTTCGCGGTTGGTATGAAAATCAACTTCAACACCGAAAATCGCCCAAGTCTATTTGTTTATGCTGCGCATACATGCGTAAGGTAATCATCGTGCACGATGCTAAACTTGCGGTCAAAAAATCATAGGGCGCCGGCCCTGTATCATGCCCTCCAAAAGATTCTGGTTTATCTGTGAGAAATTGATGTGAGGCACTTGTCACCTCTCCTTTCCACTCCTTTCCACGATTCGGCTAAAGCCTGAACTTTTGCACTCGCAATCACACTCATTTTGAAGCCCTTATTTGCTCTGGTAATACAGGTGCTTCGAGACGCTTCCCTTGATAATCAGGAATTTCACCAAAACGGGCATCATGATTGATCCAATCTTCTCGTGCTTGCTGTAAATCTTGCATCGTACGTCCAACGAAGTTCCACCACAGCAAAATTGGCGACTCAAACGGTTCACCACCGATGAGTAACACACGATGACCTTCAGTCAGTTCAACTGCGATTTCAGTCAGCCCCGTTTCCAACACCACCATATTATCGGCATTGAGTTCATGCCCATTGACCTGAGCAATGCCTTCAAGTGCCATAAAAGCATATTCAAAGTTTGGATTGAGTGGAATACGGGTTTTAGTATTCGCTTGTGCAGTTAAGTCCACACCAACCAAAGGTGTATGTACTTGCACAGGAGAAACCATATCAAGAAAATCCCCTACTAAAATGGTAAATTCAACCTGATCCTTACTGACCACCGGTAGTTCTGGATAATGCTCAAACTTTGGCTCCATATTGCGCTTGTCATCAGGCAAAGCAATCCAAAGCTGTGCTGCATGCATCTTGGTTTCTGTATCTGGTGCAACTTCGGTATGAGAAATTCCTCGCCCCGCCGTCATTAAATTCACTTGCTTAGGACGAATCAGTTGTTTTGAACCAAGACTATCGGTGTGCATCATGGTGCCTTCAATCATCCATGTAAAAGTCTGCAAACCAATATGTGGATGCGGTCCTACATCCAAACCATCTCCAGCGGGAAAACTCACTGGCCCTGCATGATCCAGAAAACACCATGCCCCCACCAAACGCTTCTGACGACTCGGCAAGGCTCGCTTAATGATTGTGCCCTTACCAATTTCCGCCGAGCGAATCCTAAATTCTTGAATAAACTGATTGATATAAGTTTCACAATCTTTTGAATCAGAAATATCGTAATTGTTATTATTACTCATGATATTACTCTCTTTTACCTATGCTATTGCAATGAGTTGTTTTATTGATCTTAACAATATCAACAGTATTCAATATAGTCTTTTGGTAATACGCAGAGTGCTATGCATGAGACAATCTGTATTATTATTCAACTTTTGCGGGTAATTTAGTAAAGAAATTCTTCTTTGTTTGTTGCATGCCATTTGTCCCCATACTCATTCAGCCTGTTTCTTTACATGCTGCTTTAGATTCTTCATAAATTGGCCGAACTGCGGCAAGAATTCTTCGAATAGTGGATGATCTTTATTTTCGAGCATCACTTCACTAAAAAGTTTTAGCCCCACCGCAAAAGATTTTGTGGTTTGATCATCGAACAACTCAGCTTTTTTCAAACGCCCAACGATCTGAAAAATATCATCATGATTTCCAGTATAAAACTCTAAACGTTCGGTATAAGTTGATGCTTGTCCTTTCGCATCTTTTAAATGTTGTACGGTGACATGGTATTGATGTTGTTTCATAAGTTTTCTCTAAATTAATATTGGATAAGGTGTTTATAAACGTCCAATCGCAATTGCGGCTTGATCAATCTTTTCAGCAATTTGATAAATTTGTTCTTGCTGTAGATCGGCGATATTGAGTTTTAATCGTAATGCTGTTTTTAGATTTTCCATTGCTCGATGGATCTCTATCAGTTGATCGTTGTTATGGATTTCACGTCGAATCCGTAGTTTTTCCAATAAGGCTGTCAACATTTCTTGCTGCTCTTTCAGGTAGGTTTCGCCATATTCAGTGACTTGGTATTGTTTACGCTCGGCATCGAGCAAAGAAATATAGTTCATTTCTTGTAAACTGGTGAGAGTTGGGTAAATTGTTCCTGCGCTCGGTGTATAGCCATCACCCACTAAATCACTAATTTCTTTAATAATTTCATAACCATGTTTGGGGCTTTGCTGAATTAAATGTAAAACCAAAAGCTTCATTCGCCCTGATTCAAACAAACGTCCACGACGGCCTGTTCGGTGATGTTCCCGATGATGTGTATCACGTTCGCTTTCATGATGATTTGATTGATGTCTCATCTTTATTTTTCTCATATTGCACAATTTATGCATATTAAGATATATCTTAAATAGTCTTATAGCAAGTTAAGATATATCTTTAATTTTTAAGCTTTTGATACTGAATAATTTATTTATTTTTTTAAATAGATCTTCAGAAAGATTAAGTAATAAAAAAGAGTGCATCAGCACTCTTTAACAATAGACTTTACTTCCAATAAGATTCATTTTTTCAAATCTTATTATTTGATCAAACTTTTTTCTGTTTAAACCGTTCATCAATTTTTGAAGACAGGAAATCAACAACAGGCTGTAAAGCATGATGCTGTTGTTGCCAGTTTTGCTTTTCAATCTCACCTTTATATTCTTGCACCATTCGCTGCAAAACAGGCTGATGTTGCGGTTGTAACTGAGCAATCACCCATTGCGCAGCCTGATCTTTAGGCGCAATCTCATTCGTCACCAAACTAAAATAAATACGGCATAAGGCCAGAATCTGGTTACGCTCATCCGCATCTTCATCCCAATGTGCCACTATCGATGGATAGGTATCTGCCATCGCCTGCCAGAGTTGCTGATCCGGAATTTCAACTGACCACTGCGTCAAACTTGGTCCAAACAAGCTACGATGATGTAGTTGTGCTTTCTTCAGTAAAATACTCAGATCTGGGTCTGCATGTTCGCTAAGCATATCGCCTTGGCTTAACTCATCCCGCAACCATTCCCCAAACTGTAGTTCATAGCTGAGTGGATAACTTCCCGAAAGAATATGGTCTTTGCGTACGATGGTGACTTCAAGTGCACGTTGCGCAGCACCAATCGGATGCGAAATTTGTAATAAGGTTTCTGCCAGTTGCTGTCGTTGCGGAAGTGTCAGTGCTTGACTCACCACAACCAAAATATCCAGATCACTTTCTGGACCTAGCCCGCCATCAACAGCTGATCCATATAGATAAATGGCAAAGAGAGATTCACCCAAAAGCTGCTGTAAATATCCTGTTAACTGTTCCAGTTGCAAGGTTTCGGACATGCTTTACCTCTTTGCTAATCGCATAAAAAAGGCAGGATTTTCATCCTGCCCTTGGTCTTATTCCCACTCAATCGTAGCTGGTGGCTTAGATGAAACGTCATATACAACACGTGAAACATCTTTGATTTCATTCATGATACGCGTTGAGATTTTATCTACAAGATCATAAGGGAGATGTGCAAAACGAGCTGTCATAAAGTCAACTGTTTCAACCGCACGAAGCGCAATCACCCATGCATAACGGCGACCATCACCAACAACACCCACCGATTTTACAGGTTGGAATACCGCAAATGCTTGCGCAGTTTTATCATACCAACCGCTTGCACGAAGCTCTTGCATAAAGATGTCATCCGCAAGACGAAGAATATCCGCATATTCTTTTTTCACTTCACCCAAAATACGCACGCCCAAACCTGGACCTGGGAATGGGTGACGATAAAGCATTTCATGTGGTAAACCTAAAGTTGTACCTAGACGGCGTACTTCATCTTTAAACAAATCACGAATCGGCTCAACCAATTCAAAAGCTAAATCTTCTGGTAAACCGCCCACATTGTGGTGTGATTTAATCACATGTGCTTTACCATTTTTAGTTGCAGCAGATTCGATCACGTCTGGGTAAATCGTACCTTGTGCAAGGAAATTTACACCATCAAGTTTACGTGCTTCTTCAGCAAAAACTTCGATGAATTCACGACCAATAATTTTACGTTTTTTCTCAGGATCAACTTCACCCGCTAATGCCGTTAAGAAACGCTGTTCAGCATCAGCACGGATCACACGAATACCCATGTTCTCTGCGAACATTTGCATAACTTGATCACCTTCGTTTAAACGAAGTAAACCATTATCTACAAATACACACGTTAACTGATCGCCAATCGCTTTATGCAACAATGCTGCGACTACAGATGAATCAACACCACCTGATAAACCTAAAAGAACTTTTTCATCGCCGATTTGTTTACGTAATTGTTCTACACGTAAATCAATGATGTGCTCAGGTGTCCAAAGACCACGACAACCACAAATTTTATGAACAAAGTTAGAAAGTAATTCTTCACCTTTCGCCGTATGGGTCACTTCAGGGTGGAATTGAACGCCATAGAAACGACGTGCTTCATCACTTACCGCGGCAAATGGACAGCTTGGTGTGCTTGCAGTAACAGAGAAACCTTCAGGAATCACACTGACTTTATCGCCATGACTCATCCAAACATTAAGCTTGTCGTCACCATCATTGAGATCACCCAACAATTGATCGCGTACCAATACATCAACAGCAGCATAACCAAATTCATGAACCGTACCTGGTTCTACTTTACCACCAAGCTGTTCAGACATGGTTTGTAAGCCATAGCAAATACCCAATACTGGTACACCAAGTTCAAATACAACTTGTGGCGCACGTGGACTACCTTCTTCATGTACGCTCTCAGGACCACCTGACAAAATAATCCCGTTCGGATTAAACGCACGAATGTCTTCTTCAGACATATCGAAAGCATACATTTCAGAATAAACACCCGCTTCACGTACGCGACGTGCAATCAGCTGGCTATATTGAGAGCCGAAATCCAAAATAAGGATACGATCTTCAGTAATTTGAGTATTGGTCGTCATGGCTAAACATTAAAGGCAAATGAATTAAGCGCCATATTCTAACATTTTTCACGCTTTGGCGCACCGCAATTCATCATCTATCTTATTTTTTAGCAGGTATGATCAATTGCGACTGATATTTAAACTAAAATTCCCCAAGCACGTGTTGGAAAAGAGAATTAAATCAACAATTCTTGCTGATTCTGATCAACAAAAAGCAAAAATTGGTGCTAAGATGATGAGTCGAAAATATGCATTACCACGGAAAGGTATGCAGTCGGCATCATCGTTTCCTTTTTGTGCGACTGCACTATCCTTGGAAAGAGGAAAAATAAAAAGGTAACTAAAAGCCTAAAAGATATTGGCTCAGTCAATATTCTAAAATATTTCACTATCATCTATGGCTTGCCCTATCACGAGCAACAATTAGGACTTGAAGGACCAATAAAATAATGTTTCAAGAAATGATTGCGGATTTTCAACAGAATTTCTGGTTATATATTTCGATCCCATTTATTAGTGGCTTTATTGGCTATGTAACGAAAGTTATTGCCATTCAAATGATGTTTGCACCACTTGAATTTAAGGGACTCAGGTTATTTGGTCTTCCAATCGGATGGCAAGGCATCGTCCCGCGAAAAGCTGAAAAAATGGCGACCATAGCCGTTGAGTTAATGACCTCAAAGTTAATTCAGCCCCAAGAAATTTTTGCCAGACTGGATCCGAAAAGGATTGCTCAAGAAATTGAAAAACCATTAATGGCTGCTGCCGAAGACATTACCCGTGAAGTTGCACAGCAATATCAACCGGGTTTATGGGAAGGTATGCCTGAGTTCGCACGAAAGAAATTAATTAAGCGAGTTCAAGCCAAAGCCCCTGAGATTGTTGAACATATCATGGGCGAAGTGCAAAAAGATGTGATCAAATACTTTGACATCAAACACATGGTGATTAGCAATCTCCTCAAAGATAAGCGTCTTCTCAACGAAATTTTCAAAAAAGTCGGTAAGCAAGAGTTTAAGTTCTTTAGTAATGTCGGCTTTGTCTTTGGTTTTGCGATCGGTGTTGTACAAATGTTGTGTTGGGTGGTCACTCAAGGAAAATATCCTTGGATGCTGCCAATGTTCGGTGGCTTTGTCGGCTTTTTCAGTGACTGGATGGCTTTACAAATGATGTTTAGACCATTGTACCCAAAGAAGATTTTGGGCTACACATGGCAAGGTTTGTTCATCAAGCGTCAAAATGAAGTCGCGGCAGACTATGCAGCGCTCATTTCTAAACAATTACTCACATCCCGTAATATGATGGAAGAGCTTTTCTCTGGAACAAATTCAGATAAAGTCATCGAACTTGTCAGTCGCCATGTCAAACAAGAAATTGACCTACAGGCAGGTATTGTTCGTCCATTGGTTGTTTATGCGATTGGTGGTGAAAAATATCAAAATATCAAGGCAGAAGTCGCTGAGCGTATCTTACAGCAACTACCAGAAACCATGCGTTATGTAGAGTCCTATGCTGAAGATGCCATGGATGTTCGCAATACCTTGGTAGAGCGGATGCAACAGCTCAGTCCTGAAGAATTTGAAGGTATGCTCCGCCCTGCATTTAAAGAAGATGAATGGTCATTGATTATTGTCGGTGCAGTACTCGGCTTCCTTGTTGGGGAAATGCAAATTCACTTTATGCTGTAAATCTAAAATCCATACCAGTAAAAACAGGGTGCAATTGGCTCCCTGTTTTTATATCAATTGAAGTTATTTAATGGGTATGGGCAACCTTTTCAATTGCGTGGTCAAGGCTCAAACGGCCTGCGCCATGCAGCATTAAATAAAACAGGCCACCTGACATGGCCAGATTTTTCATAAAGTTGATGTGTTGCGCCTGATCATCGGCACTGTGGAAGATAAATGCAGTGATAATGCTGAAAATAGCCAGTCCAAAGGCTGCAAAGCGTGCCTGAAAACCAAATAATAACATTCGGATTAAACATGATCAGTTCCATACTGTTTGTTTTTTAACATGACACCAGTGTAGGAATATTTTATTTTGCAATAAACAGCATATTTTTGAATACATCATTCCATATTTGCAACAAAAAAGTCTTTTTAGCCGCATCCGCACTATTTTTCAACCACATTGTAAAGTTACCAATTATTTTGCTTTTTATACTGACTTTCCCCAGAGGCACTGCTACGATTTAGCTCAAATTCATACTGTTAACAGCTTCATGGAACTTATTGATTTTATTCTGCACGTTGATGAACACCTTTTAGAATTTATTACCAATTATGGCGTATGGATTTATGCCATTTTATTTTTAATTATCTTCGTGGAAACGGGTCTCGTAGTGATGCCTTTTTTACCCGGAGATAGCTTATTATTTGCTGCGGGTGCACTAGCAGCATCAACTGGTGCGATGGATCCGTGGGTACTCGGTATTTTATTATTTATTGCCGCAGTATTAGGTGATACCGTAAATTACCATATTGGGCGTTATATCGGCCCACGTGTATTCGAAATGAATTTACGATTCATCAATCAACAACATTTACTCAAAACACAGCAGTTCTTCCAAAGTCATGGCGGTAAAACCATTATTTTTGCCCGCTTTGTTCCGTTTGCACGTACTTTTGCACCATTTGTGGCAGGTGCAGGCAGTATGAATTATAAATTTTTCCTCACCTATAACGTAATTGGTGCTTTTTGTTGGATCGCATCATTTATTACGTTAGGTTATATCTTTGGTAATATGCCAATCGTTAAAGATAACTTCACCCATTTAATTTTTGGCATTATTATCATCAGTATCTTGCCGGGTGTTATTGGTTTTGTTCGGCAAAAACTCAATGAGCGTAAAGCTCAATAAATTAAAATAATCGAAAAATCATTGGCAACATACAGATCAGTAATAACATTGCCGACCCTTTATATAAATGGTCGGCTGTAATTCCATTGATACTCCCAACCAAAAGTGCTCGTCCGAAGTACATCCAAAAAATACTTACAGGGATTAAAATCACACTAAAAATCGCAAAAACCAGCACTGCATTTTCAATCGAATTCCATGTTTCAACAGGAAAAATACCTGCCGCTAAAAGCACTGTTTTTGGATTTTTTAAAGTAGCGCTAAACAATTTTGTCTTACGTATCTTCTGATGGCGTTGATCATATTTTTGCAAATGCGCACTTTTCCAAAGATGAAATGCCATCCAAAGTACCACTGCTAAACTCACCGTATGTAAAATCACATCTAAAGCTGGCCAAATCGGCTCAAAGAGATGAATAAATAATGCCCACAAACTTATGCCATATACATATCCCAACCATTCAATTGGAATGAAGATTATCGTCTTAAAAGCGCCTTGTTGATGAGTTGCACTGGCGAGCAATGCATTGGTTGGACCGGGTATTAATAACACCGCCAACATCGCCAAAACAAAAAACCAACTTTCAATCATAGACAGACCAGATGACAAAATATGCTCGTCACCTTAAACGAATTTGAAGTAAAAAAACAAATTTAGAGGAGAAAATTAGGCTATAAAAATTAAAGAAATGAATATAAATATTATTAAGATATTGTTTTATATATTTTTATCTTGAAATATTTTGCTAAAATTTAGTTATTTATCACTGTAGTAAATTACAGTGATAAATGAATTTCAACTTATGATTTTGAACGTGGCTTGACCACAATTGTACAACCTTTGAACTGTGCAGCTTGCACAATTGCATCCTGCTGACCTAATAAGTTAGCGAGCTCGGTGTTCTTGGTGTTCATCGACTGGCCCATATTTAATGAGATTGTTGGCGAAATTCCCCAACCACCGCCTCTTGCCCAACCACCACCAAGTCCAATACCGACACCAACCCCAGTGCGTTTAGGTGTCTGCACACCATTATCGATGTATTGTTGAATACGATTATATTCAGCTTGCAACTGTTGGCAGTTTAAAGCTTGGTACTGAGTTGGTGAAACATAAGACGGCTTAACCGTTGATGCGCAAGCACCTAATAACATACTGAGTGCTACCACAGGCATCCAATATAAGCGTTTCATAAGATTCTCTTATTTTTTTGATTCAATCTCACCAAATAAAGTGACGTAAGCTAAGGTCAACTTATGTTCTGATGCCAAGTGAATCAAGGGTAAATTCTTTTGATGTGATTCTTTCATCAACACGGATGGCGGTAACATGCTTTCTAAAACAGGCAAACCTTCATCTTTTAATTGCTGAACCACTTCACGCGGTAACTTTGCTTGAGACTGGAATTGATTTACGACGATTCCTTCAATCTCCAAGCGATCATTATGATCATCTTGGGTTTCGAGTACATTTTCAATCAAAGTTTGTAACGCGCGTTTCGAGAAGACATCACAATCGAAAGGAATCAATACTCGGTCTGCTGAAATTAATGCTGATAACGTAAAAAAGTTAAACGCTGGAGGAGTATCAATAAAAATACGGTCATAACGCGCACTCAGGGACTGAATCGAGTCGCGTAACTTATAAATTTTGTGCTTACTTTCTAATGCATGCTCCAAAGCACCAAGACTTGGACTTGCAGGAATTACATCTAAGTTTTCAAAAGATGAGCGATGAACGTAACTTTCTAAACCCTTACCACGTGGTGCTTTCAAAATTGAACCAATTGCATTACCAATCAGGCCCTTTTGCTGCGTGCTTCCCAAAATATCTTCAAAGAAATTTTCAATGTTTGGCTCTAGTGCTGCTTTGTCAGCAGAATATGTTGCATCTTCACCTAAAAGGTACTGGCTTGAATTTGCTTGTGGATCAAGATCAATCACCAAAGTTCTTAAACCTTGTTTAGCACTAATTGCAGCTAAGTTGACTGTAATACTTGATTTCCCTACACCACCTTTTTGGTTAAATACCACACGAGTTAACATGATTTCCCTCTACAAGATTTTTGTAAACTGCACGCAGTTTAACCTAGTGCAAAAACAATTACTAAAACAATGTCAAACAATTACGCAAAAACAGGTTTAATGATGACTAAGCCAATAATACCAACCAATGCCACTGTACCGACCAACAAACCTGCACGGCGCTGTGGTAACAACACACTGTTGTCTTTTTTATAAATTTTGATTAAAGATGACCAAAGTACAAAAAAGAGAATCACTTTGGCATAAAACCAAGGCGCGACCTCAAAGTTTTTCATCACCACTAAAATAGCACCTGTCACAATAATCAGCGTCAGTGATAAATGTTGTAAGCCAACGAGTGCTTTAAATCCCTTTGGATTTGGCTGCTGATCCTGAACACCAACAAATAAAGCTGCTGCACGAAAAACAAAAGCAATAATCAGCAAACTTACAGCGGACATATGAATAATTTTGGTGAGTAAATGTGCGTCCATGATCCATCCTTAACTTTTAGGTGCGTGTGCACATTCAGGACTGGCTGGCGCTTGACCTTGCCATTCACTAGGAACATAAGCATGAATTGCTAAAGCATGAATTTTACCAGGACTCATTAGTTCAGCCGCCACAGCATAGATTTTTTGATGACGCTGTACTAAACGTAGACCCTGAAACTCTTCACTCACCACAATCACTTTAAAATGTGATTCTTTTCCTGGGAAATAGCCTCCATGCCCAGCCGATTCATTCAGTACCTCCAAATGGGTCGGTGTTAAAGTTTGCAAACGCTCAATCAACTGTTGCTCTAATTTCATCAGCCACTCTATAAAGTCAGATTGTGATAGTGCCTTAGTATACATGACCCTAGATGAAGAGAAAATTTTGTACAAAATCTTGCCTTTTAACTTTTTTAATCACAGAAATGCTTTAATTTTATGCAATTAATTAATTTATTTGCATAAAGTTGTTGACCCTTGTTTTGCTTAATGTATTATAAGCGGCACGCGGGAATAGCTCAGTTGGTAGAGCATAACCTTGCCAAGGTTGGGGTCGCGAGTTCGAGTCTCGTTTCCCGCTCCAGTTTGGTTTTTTAAGTGTAAGTTTTAGTAAAAACTGCTCAATATGCGGGAATAGCTCAGTTGGTAGAGCATAACCTTGCCAAGGTTGGGGTCGCGAGTTCGAGTCTCGTTTCCCGCTCCA
>NZ_JANHGP010000024.1:0-50459 GCF_024494585.1 Acinetobacter sp. 5862 | reverse complement strand
TCCTCTCAGACCCGCTACAGATCGTCGCCTTGGTAGGCCTTTACCCCACCAACTAGCTAATCCGACTTAGGCTCATCATTTAGCGCAAGGTCCGAAGATCCCCTGCTTTCTCCCGTAGGACGTATGCGGTATTAGCATTCCTTTCGGAATGTTGTCCCCCACTAAATGGCAGATTCCTAAGCATTACTCACCCGTCCGCCGCTAAGATAAGGTGCAAGCACCTCATCTCCGCTCGACTTGCATGTGTTAAGCCTGCCGCCAGCGTTCAATCTGAGCCATGATCAAACTCTTCAGTTAAAATCATTTGTACTTTACTAAAAGTACTAAATCTGGCTCATCAATTTTCTGACTAAAAATTCGCTCAAATAAACTTCGAGAAATTTCTACCATTCAATCAATGAAATATTTTCGATCGATCAACCAGTAAAAATCCACACAAGTTGTTCTTCTATTCTCTTAATGATCTTCTCGATGATTCGTCATCATCAAGCTAGGTCGGCTATATTACTCTAAATTTCTTTAAAGTCAACAGGTAATTTCGATATTTTTAAAACCCACCAATCAATCCAAGAACCTAACCAATCTAGCCAAATCCTTGTTTCTCAACAAGTTTTTATCTGCATCACCGCCAATGGATGTGCATTCTACACCATTCCTCTCCCAACACAACCCCCTTTCCTAATCTTTTTATTTAAGTGGACGTTTTTTAAACCAACTCAGTTGCTTTTTGTCTATTTTCTTTATCGATAAGAACTTTTTTTAAACAATTAAGTTAAGTAGAATGTATCTCTTGCTTCAAATTTTTTGGCATTTTTGATTGAAAATACGGTTTATTAGTAAAAAAGTACAATTACTGTTGCTTTTAGCCTTGATCGCTACGAGTCAGATTTGTTACGCCATTTCAAATCATAATTTTTATGAATTAGCATTAACCATATTGAGTTATAGCAAGTGGTCGAATACATCTCACCCAATTATTTGTGTAATAGATAATGCTGAGGCTTCGAGGCAATTTCAATCCAATATTAAACAACTTGGGTATGATTATCAGGTACGAGCTGTTAATTCAAAAGATTTTCAAAAAACAGAATGTCATGTTGTGTATTTCTCAACAACAACACCGCAACAACAACAAAACTTGATTCAAGCTTATCCATCGCGTTCATTACTGTCATTAAGCATTAATAATCCAGCATGTGAAATTGGCAGTATTTTCTGTTTATACAACAAAAAGACTTCTTCTAGATTTAAAATAAATCTAGATGCTTTGAGTTACTCCAAAGTTCATATCGACCCCCGAGTCTTAATCTTGGCGAGGAATACGGAGTAATTAAAGTGATTTCGAATTTATATCAATCTACTTCGCTACATGCTTTATTCCGTAAATCTCAATTTACGATTTTTGCAATTACTTTTTTAATTTGCTCTTGTACTTTTGCAACAATTTCCATATTCACAATGGAAACGCACGCCAAACAAAATTTACAACTATTAAGTCAAACGCTACTTGAACGAATCCAGCCCGCTGTTGTCTTCAAGGACAAAGGAGCAATTGATCAAATTTTAGCGGACTACACAACAGAACATGCGATTCGTAGTATTCATGTTTATGTTCCAGAGCATAAATTATTAGCAGAAAGTAACAAGCAAATCGACCACACATCATTTTTACAAAGCGTATTAGATAAATGGTTTCTACATGATCCAATCAAACTGACGGTTATTCATCATAAGAAACAAGTCGGCGAATTAGTTTTATATGGCAGCTCAGAAAATATTTTACATTTCTTAAAAACCATCATTATTGGCCTAGCCATATCAATGTTTTTTATTGTGATTGCACTGTTATGGTCGGTTAATCTTACCTATCGCCAAATCATGCAAGCGATCAAACCATTAACCCATATTGCTCAATTAGTGAGTGATCAGAAAGCTTACAACTTACGCTTCCCCAATAACCATATTAAAGAGTTTCAAAATCTGAATACGGTATTTAATGAGCTCTTAGAAGAAATACAAGTTTGGCATACTCATTTACAGAAAGAAAATCTCCAACTTTCATTTCAAGCTCACCATGATCAGCTCACAGGTTTACCTAATCGACACTATTTTTATGAAGAATTGCTCAATATTTTTAAAAATAAGCAATTTCGTCACAATTCAGCACTAATTTTCATAGATAATAATAAGTTTAAAGCAATTAATGATCATTATGGTCATCTTGCTGGGGATGCGGTATTAAGAGAAATGGCAAATCGATTAATGCAGTCTGTCAGACAAGAAGACTTTATTGCCCGTTTGGGTGGTGATGAATTCGCAATCATTTTGCATACCATCCATCATTCTGATCATTTACAAACAATCGCTGAAGGTTTACTAGCAAGTTGTGATGAGCCTTTGGATTTTAACGGTCAACTTATCCATTTTAGCTTTAGTTTAGGGATTGCTTTTTCACAGTTTGCAGACAATCCAGATGATTTAGTCATGCAAGCAGATCAAGCAATGTATAAAGCTAAAAATTTAAATCCACATTGGTTTCTTTATAAACCAGAAATTTAGGACATGTTATGCGCACTCACACTTTCAAGATCTCCTTTGTAGCATTACTTTGCCTAATATTGGCTGGCTGTTTAAGTTTTGGTCCTTTGAAATACCGTCAAGTCAAAATGCTAAAAAAAGAAGGTTTCGTTTTAACAGAAGAAGGTTGGAGTCTTGGTCTGCCTGAACGTTTACTTTTCGACTTTAATAAAGCAGATATTAAACCTGAAAATCAAAGAGAAATCGTTCGTCTTGCCAATCAATTGAACAAGTATGATCTGCAAAAATTAAAAGTTGTGGGTCACACTGATGATATTGGTAATCCTGAATATAACCAGAAATTGTCTGAAGAACGTGCTCAAAGCGTTTCTTCGATTTTCATTCATCAGGGTTTCAAACCCAATAATGTCACTGTGATTGGTCGTGGTGCAAGCCAACCTTTCGTACCAAATACGTCTGACGAGAACCGCGCGAATAACCGCCGAGTTACGATTATTATTATTCCTTAGGTTGTAATTTTTTAAAAAAGCCAACTATTTAAAGTTGGCTTTTTTAATTTATATGAGTTCAATAATATCAATCGTCGGTGGAACTCGAAAGCGAAATGGAACGCCAACCATTCCAGTTCCAACTGTTACAAATACATCAGCATGTTCATGTGTATAAAAACCTTTTTTGTGTCCTAAAATAGACACTTTTTTCATAATATACGTTGTAATCCAAGGAAGTTCTATTTGCCCTCCATGTGTATGACCAGCCAGCATTAATGGTCGTGTAGGTAATGCTGGCACCATATCTACTGTATCAGGGTTATGAGATAAAATGAGCCATGGTTTATCTTGTGGTAAGTCTGGCATAAATCGCATATTTGCTTTACCCGCCCATAAATCACCAATTCCAATTAAGCGAAACTCATCAAAATCGATAATCTGCCCTTCTATATCAATCACATTATTCTGCTCTAATGCATCTTTTAATAATGTCTGTATAGGTGGACCAGGATACTGCTCATCATGGTTACCGGGGACAGAATATACAGGGGCATGAATTTGTTTTAGTACTGAGAGTTCCTGAATTAAGCGATTCTCAGGTTCATAAGTCCAATCACCTGCAACCACTACAATATCTGGTTTAGCTTCATTTAACTTTTTAACAATGCTTTTTAATTGACGTTCATGACCAGAAAACAATCCCACATGCATATCTGCAATCAAGGCCACTTTAACTGGTTGAATAAAATCACGATCCGGATTTAAACGGTATTGATGATGTTTAACATGAACCATATGTGGTTCAATAAATCGTGCATAAATCAATATGCTCGTTAAAAGGAAAACAAAAATACTTTCATGTAAACTGTAAAACTCAGACCAACCTGCATACAAGCTAAAAAACCAGAGAGGAACTAACAAATAAGAAAGATAAAATGTAGCTAGATGTACAAAAGCTTTAAAAGGATGAATCGTTTCAGTTCTTGCTTGATGAGTCCATGCCTGAGCGAATGCCCACAAGGCTAGAACAATAAAAATAATATAGAAAATTAATATAACTGTGTCCGAATTCGACATTACCACTCTCATTAATCTGACATTAGGGCATACATCGCATCTCATATTTATAATTTTTGATGAAATGCTATACTCAAGTCCAACTTTTAATCAGTAAAGATTATGACGCAATTTTCTCATCTAAATCGTAAACATACAAAAATAAGTACAACTACTTACAATAAAAGTATGCTTGCGATTTATTGCAGTATTGCGATCACAATCACAGGATGCAGCACACTACCTAAACATAAAATAGAGCCAATACAACAATCTAACATTCAACAATTAGAAATAAATCAGACAACTTTGGCTCAGATCATTCAGCCTTTAGAACAACAAAATCCTGGATTGACGGGTTATCACGTTTTATTTGAACCCCTAGAAGCGTTAGCAGCACGACTACGTTTAATTGATAAGGCCGAGAAAACCTTAGATTTGCAATATTATATTTGGGACAATGACAAAGTAGGTGCTCTTGCTTTGCATGCGCTGATTCGCGCAGCAGATCGTGGTGTCAAAGTTCGATTACTTATTGATGATAACAATGCAAAGAAAACTGAAGGAATCTTCTTAGCTCTGGCACAGCATCCAAATATTGCAGTTAAATTATTCAATCCCTATCGTTTTCGCAAATACCGTGCGCTTGATATGGTTTTAGATTTAAAACGTATCAACCGCAGAATGCATAACAAAAGTTTTATTGCAGACCAACAAGTTGCCTTGATTGGTGGACGTAATATGACGAATCAATACTACAACGTGAGTGATAACTATCAGTTTTCTGATGTCGATGTGATGTTGGTTGGCAAAGCGGTCAATGACATTTCACAATCTTTTGACGAATACTGGAATCATAGTTACGCTTACGATGTAAGGGAAATTGTCAATCAAAATGCTCATCGCTTGAGCTATGAGAGCCTAAAACAGCAACTTGATGAGCATTATAATAGAGCAACGGTACAGAATTATCTTGATTTGACTGGCAACTCACAGGCAATTGATTCAATTATCAGTCGGGATATTCCTTTAAACTGGGTAAAAGCTGAAGTTGTAAAAGACTCTCCTGACAAAATTAAATCAAAAGCCAAAAAACAAGAACACCTTAATTTCCAATTGATTAATCGTTTAGAACAACCTGAAAAAAATATTGACCTCATCTCAGCTTACTTTGTCCCTGAAAAAAAGGGGGCTAAAATTCTCAACGATCTTGCAAAAGATGGAATCGAGGTACGAGTGCTCACGAACTCATTTGAGGCAAATGATGTCGCTGTTGTTCATGCATTTTATGGGAAATATCGTCAGGATTTACTGGAGCATGGTGTACAGCTATATGAGTTTCTCCCCGCATTAAATAAAAATGATCTCGATAAACATACCGAAGAACTCGCGAAGAAAGCAAAAGTAAATATCAAAGGACTAAGCCGTTCCAGTTTACATGCCAAACTGATGGCGCTAGATGAAAAGCAAGTTTTTATTGGTTCATTCAATTTTGATCCACGCTCTGCTTATCTGAACACTGAAATTGGCGTGCTTTTAGATAGCCCATCTTTAGCGCAAGCTGTTCATGCGACTATGGATCAAAATCTAAGTAAATATGCCTATAAATTAGTGTTAGATGCCAATAAAAAAATTACATGGCGACGTGAAACACCACAAGGTCCTGTCAACTACACCAAAGAACCTCGAATGAAATGGTGGCAAAAGGCAGGACTGAAAATTATTTCATGGCTGCCGATTGAAGGCTTTATGTAATTTAAAGCGAGTATTGTTATGGCTGAGTATTTAAAACTTTGCTTTGTAACTCAAGCAGCCCTGCTCGCATTTGACGATCAACTTCTTTAGTTAAGCTATCTACCGTATGACCTGTTACAGGAATTGCAGGTAGGGTCAATAAATGTGCTGTAACTTTTGGCATTTCTAAAACACGTTGCACATGTTCTGCAAAAGACATTTCACCAATAAATGGTGCGACTAGATCTAATTCACCTTTCTGATTGACATAGCAAATCACACAAATTTGAACTGGACGTTGCGCGTCAATCGCAGCACCCAATAAACGCCCATGTACTTTTTTGACCTGACGACCATCTGTGGTTGTGGCTTCTGGAAAGAACAAAACTGGAATATCTTGTTTTAAAAACTCTGTAATTTGTTCTTTTATTCGAACTGAGTCACCAGAACCACGCTTAATAAATAAGGTTCCACCGCCTTTTGCGAGATTACCCAAAATAGGCCATTTTTCGACTTCTGCTTTTGCTAAGAAGAAAATACGTGCTCCAGAGCCAAGTACAGCAACATCTAACCAAGAAATATGATTACTCACCCAAAGCGCTGGTTCTCGTGGAATAGTGCCATGAATCTGCACTTCGATATTAAAAACTTCGCATAAACGGCGGCAAAAATACTGAACATAACGCGTATTCGTTGGATTATTCGGATCTTTGTATAAACCGTGTCGATAAATGAGATAAAAACCTTCACCAATTGTTTCTAGACCTGAGGCTAATTTTTTACTATACAAGCTCAATTTAGAGATGAAATTTAATGGTGTGTTATTTGCTGCTGTTGCTTCTTGAGTCATAAATCATTAAAACCGTACGCATGTATGCACATTACATTGAACTAGCTCACTTATATCATGCCCGTATCTCTTTATAAAAGTTACCACCATGAGAAAAAACGAATGTGAATATAATTATTTTCAATTTTAAAAGGTTTTTTAAATTAAATATCATAAATAAATCGAATTAATAAATTAAGAGGTCATATGATGAATCCTCAACACACAACATCTCATAATCAAGTAAATATTCCTTATGGCTATGCTTTAAGAATGTTTTTGGGCTGGTCAATTTTATATATCGGCACACTCGTTGGTTTTATCAAACTTCTTCATCATCATGTCATATAAATCCATGAAGCCTTTGCCCTTTGCTTGAAGTTTATTCTAGAATAAGGCTTCAATACTCAGGATATGATAATAGCGTGGAATTTTTTGAGCGGCAACAAAGTGGTGAACGAGCAATTTTAGTCAGTGTTTCTGTGCAGTTACTCGATGACCTTGATGCTGAAGAGTTTCGATTGCTCGCTCAATCCGCTGGTGCTGAAATTCTTGAACATATTTCTGTACAAAGAAATAAACCAGACCCTAAATTTTTTATTGGCTCAGGTAAAGTTGATGAAATCGCAGAATTAGTTCAGCAGCTAGAAGCTGAATTAGTTATCTTTGATCACTCTCTTTCACCAGCTCAAGAACGTAATTTAGAAAGAATCTTAAAATGTCGTGTAATTGATCGTACAGGGCTTATTTTAGATATCTTCGCATTACGAGCGCGTACACACGAAGGAAAATTACAAGTTGAACTTGCCCAACTTAAGCATTTATCAACGCGCTTAATTCGAGGCTTCACAGGTAATTTAGAACAACAAAAAGGTGGGATTGGTCTACGTGGTCCTGGTGAATCACAACTTGAAACTGATCGCCGACTCATCAAAGTACGTATTACCCAACTGAAAGACAAATTGGTCAAAGTTCAACAGACGCGATTACAAGGTCGTGCCGCACGCCAAAAAGCAGCAATTCCAACGATTTCTTTGGTTGGTTATACCAATGCAGGTAAATCGACACTGTTTAATATTTTAGCCCAAAGTGATGTCTATGCAGCAGACCAACTTTTTGCAACACTCGATCCAACCTTACGTCGTCTAGAATGGGATGGTATTGGTACTGTCGTACTCGCAGATACAGTTGGATTTGTAAGAAATTTACAGCATGATTTGGTTGAATCTTTCAAAGCGACCTTAGAAGAAACACTAGAAGCGACCTTACTTTTGCATGTAATTGACAGCAGTAGCCCTAACATGCCTGAACAAATCGAAGCAGTGGAATCTGTGCTGAAAGAAATTGGAGCCGATGCACCGATTCTTCATGTTTACAATAAAATTGATCTCAGCGGTGATACGGCAAAAATTATTTATAAGGCAGCAGATTTACCTGATCGCGTTTATGTTTCTGCGCATTCTGGGCAGGGATTAGATTTATTAAGCCAAGCTGTTCAACAATGCCTCATGGGACAGTTACAACATTTCGACTTAGTTCTCAAACCTGCTTACGGTAAACTACGCACACAACTTTATACACTCAATGTCATTCAAACTGAACAATATGATGAGCAAGGTGATTTGCATTTATCAGTTTGTATTGCTCCACAAAAATTGCATCAACTAATCAAACAAGCACATCTACCATTAGATGAAATTCTTGGAAACCAAGCAGCTTTATTTCACAGGCCTTTGGAAGAATTTGAAAAGTAAGCATCAATGTAATAATCGTTTATAAGTGAGAGTTAGAAAAAAGATGAAAGAAATTGATTGGACAGCCTGGTTTTGCACGATTCTATTAATTATTGTATTTCGTGAAGGTGCTGTTGCTATTACCACGGTCTTTCATCACCCAGAATTAGGTAATCTCGTCGGACTGATCAGCTTACTTGCAACTTTATTAATTTGGAGAAGATTTAGAAAAATCTCCAATCGTCTTATCGATACCAACAACAAAATCATGAAAGAAAGTGCTTTTGCCTTTTTGCCAATCTGTGCTGGCTCTTTGATCATGTTGGTACATTTAGGCAAAGAAATTCCAATCTTTTTATTTGTCTTAACCTTGAGTACTTTATTGCCATTGTGGATTTACGCCAAAATGGCGAAACGCTGGTTATAGGAGTTCATGAATATGTTGATGGTTATATATGGATTCGTGATTACCTTAATCAGTTATCTCATCGCAAAACCTTTAAACAAAAAAATTCCACAGATTCCATTAATTGTTTTTGCGATGTTTATTGTGATCGGACTACTCGCAATTTTGGGTATTCCTTATGAACAGTACATGAATAATGTGAATGGTGTCTTTAATCATTTGCTTGGTTATGTGACTGTCGCTTTGGCAATTCCACTGGCTGCAATGCGTTATGATGATTTACCAATTAAATCGATGATTGGCATTTTGTGTTTTGCAAGTATCAGTGCAGTTGCATTGCCGATGGGGCTTGCATATTTATTACACATGTCAGAACCAACAATTATGGCTTTTGCAACCCGAGCTGTAACGACGCCAATTGCTCTGAATATTGCCACACTATTACACGCTCCTCTGATGATGGTATCACTGATTGTGATTTTATCTGGAGTCATTGGCGCCGCATTTTCTCCGTGGATTTTAAAACATATCCATGATGAACGGGCTTCAGGCTTAGCTTTAGGTTTGGCAGCTCATGCAATTGGTACAGCACAAGCATGGCAGCGAGGTCCTGTTACAGGTCGTTATGCCGCTTTTGGTATGGCTGTGAATGGTGTGTTTACTGCTATATGGCTACCCACTTTTATTTTGTCTCTTTCTTAATTTGTCACAGAGATGTCAATTTATATTGAACTAGTTGTCAAAAATCCTACATAATGGGAGTTCAAACGTTAAAAGGATTTTTAATGATGGGAAAACAATTATTCGGTGCGTTGATTTTATCTGTAATGAGTAGTCTAAGCTTTGCAGAAGATATTACAGGTATGTGGCAAAGTATCGATGACAAAACTGGTGCACCAAAAGCTTTAGTCGAAATTCGTAAAGAAGCGAACGGTACTTATGCGGGTAAGATTGTAAAGATTACTCCACGTGCGGGTTACACACCAAAAGAAACGTGTGTAGACTGCCCAGCACCATATACCAATAAACCTATTTTAGGCTTAGACGTGATGACAGGCCTAAAACAAGGTGAGGGGCTGAACTATGTTAATGGTCGTATTCTAGATCCAAATTCTGGCAAAGTTTATAGTATGAAAGCAAAATTAAGTTCTAATGGCAAACGCTTACATTTGCGAGGCTATGTTGGCGTATCTGCATTAGGTCGTAATCAAATTTGGCTTCGCGATGAATAAATTTTAAAACGACATAATCACGCCGACCATCTATATTGGATCAAATTGATCACGGTTTAGCACTATAAAAACACCTTTATTTCTTTCAGAATTAAGGGTGTTTTTTTATTAAACTTTAAAAAAATTCCTTGAAATTTCAATTATTAAAAAAATACACAATTGTAAAAGAATAATTGAATCTAGGATTAAAAATCCGAAATAATAGAGAGACAATAATAGTGGCTGAGTAGCTTAGACATGTACACAAAACTCATTACGTTTTTCTTCTTATTTAGTCTTAGCCATCTGACTTTTGCACAAGATATCGTAGGTACTTGGCAAAGCGTTGACGATGTAACAGGAGCGCCTAAAGGACAGGTTGAAATTATCAAAGAAGCTGATGGAACTTATATTGGTAAAGTTATTAAAATTACCCCGCGAACAGGTTATACACCAAAAGAATTCTGTACGGGTTGCCCTGCTCCTTACACGAACAAACCCATCTTAGGCTTAAATGTAATTACTAACCTGAAGTATAAAAAGGATTTGTCTTATGCAGATGGAAAAATTTTAGATCCAAACACTGGTCGTATGTATAGTCTCGCAGCAAAGTTAAGTAACAATGGACAAAGGTTACATTTACGAGGTTATGTTGGCGTATCAGTATTGGGTCGTAGTCAAATCTGGATTCGTGTGAATAACTAAAAATCTAATCAATAAAAAAGCCCTCAATTTAAGGGCTTTTTTATATTGCTATAACTGTAGTTTAATGGCTTTGTAACTTTGCGTAGTCAATCAAAACATTTGCAGCTTCTGTAATAAAGGTTTCTTCTTCAGGCAATGCTGGTCGTGCATAAGCTTTCATTTTGGCACGTGACTCAATTAATGCATCAATCGAAGCCTGATAGCTTTCCCAGTTGGCGTAAGGTGCCTGACCTGTCGCTATACGACGCTGATTTTCAGCATTGAGTGTTTGCTTTTCTAAATCAATTAGCTCAGCTCGACGTTGAGCAATATCTAACTCAACTTTCTTCTGATCAGAACTTTTTTGTGCGATCAGTTTTCGAGCTTCTAAATAATTAAATTGTGAATCAGCTTTCACCCGCTGTTCAGAAGATTGGGTAAGCTTAGCAATATACGGTTGCACAGAACCTTCGCGCTTGAAAGGAGCTGTTGGAATGGTATCCCATTTCAATGCATTTTTAGCTTTACGCTCACCAAACTCTTCATTGTAAATATCAACAAGTTTGATATCAGGAATCACGCCTTTGTTCTGCGTACTTCCACCCGTGACACGATAGAATTTGCGTTGAGTTAACGTTGCCTGACCATGTGCTAAGGAGTCTAACTGAACCTGAGCGGTGCCTTTTCCTGTCGTGGTACTACCTATAATAATACCGCGCTCATAATCTTGGATTGCCGCAGAATAAATCTCACTCGCAGATGCAGAGGCTAAGTTAACAAGCACTGCCATTGGCCCAGCATAAATTTGCTCTCCGCCATCAGTGTCTTCAAAGACATTCACATTGCCATTGCCATCCCGAATTTGTACAACTGGACCAGATTTAATCACCTGACCCAGCATACGAGCAACTTCTTCTAATGAACCACCTGGGTCATTACGTAAATCAACCAGAACACCTTCTACTTTCTGTGCTTTGAGCGATTCAAATGCTTTTGCTGTATCTTCTGAAACTGAACGATATTCTGTACCAGCTCGACGTGAACGATAATCAAAATAGAAAGATGGAATTTCAATCACACCGAAAAGATGTTTTTTCCCATCACGTGTAATTTCAACTGTACGTGAGCGAACACCCGCATCCTCTTCCTGAATCACATCTCGGACTAAACTCACATTACGTGCTTGGCTCATGGAAGCACCCGCACCGAGTAAGCGAACCGTTACTTTAGTTCCACGCTTACCACGAATCAATCCAACAATTTCTGAACTCGACCAACCAATGACATCAATCATTTTTTCGCCGTCTTGGGCAACGCCAATGATTCGATCTCCTGATTTGATTTGACCAGATTTACTCGCTGGCCCACCTTCAACAATGGTTTCAATCTTGGTGTAATCTTCATTGCCTCGTTCTGGGCGAATAGATACCCCAATGCCTTCAAGTTGCAATGTGGTCTGGCGATTTAACTCCATCGCATCAATAGGAGGGTAATAATTACTATGTGGATCGTAAGTTGCCAACATTGCATTTAATGTTTTATCTAAAACATCATCGCTCTTTACACGACCAATACGTTCAAGCTGGCGCGTATAACGTTTTGTCAGCGTTTGTACTGGTGTTAAATCTTCTGGACCAGTTAAATCCTGACCATTTGCAAGCGATGGATCAGCTTTCAAAGCCTTTTGCTTCGCTTGCTCTTCTTCTTTGCTAATCGTTAAATTAATTAGCTGAGACACCAACATTCTCTGCCAATGTGCTTGTTGCTCGGCAGACGTCTGAAAATAAGGCGCTTTTTCGCGATCAATATCAAGGTAAACACCCTTTTGCTGTAAATCTTGTGGCTTCTTCAATTCAGCCAACATAAATTCGTAGAATTGTTTCAAGCGTTCACGATATTGGGCATGAATCGCAAAAGGTCCAGTTAGGTTTCCTGCTTTTAATGAGCTACCAAAATTTGAACCATATTTATTTTTATATTCTGAAATTTCACTGCTCAGAAATAATGAATGATCTGGATCTAAGCTGTCCAAATACATATCTAAAATACGATTTGATGTCGCAGCATCTAAACGCATATTCAGATAATGCTGACGATCAACTAATGTTGCCAACTGACGTGCGACCAATGCTTGTTCTTGTGATGGCTTGATCACGGTTGAAACAACAGGAGCTTCCGTTGCCGCAAATGCCTCATTCATTGTATGAGAAAAAAATAAACCACCAGTCGCGATTGCAACTGCACACGCTATCATTTGAAGTTTCATAAAATTTTGGTACTTCCTTGGATATGGCAATTATTACATGCTAGTACGATCAATATGAACATATTTCATTCAATATTTTTACCAAACTGTAGTACAGGTTAATCATTATAAATAAATGACCAACAAGCACTTATCATCAATATCATGTAGTTTTATCATATTCTGTACTGACAAAATGTAGCAAATCATTGCACAATTTAGCTATCGCTTTTTTACATCAAAATTCAAATGGAATCTATATGATCGGCGCATTGATGCTAGACGTTGCTGGCACAGAACTTACTCAAGAAGATATTGAACTATTACAAGCTCCGCAAGTCGGTGGCATGATTTTATTTGCACGAAATATTGAGTCTCCTCAACAAGTTCGCGCTTTAACTGATCATATGCGCCAAGTCCGTCCAGATATTCTGATTGCTGTCGATCAAGAAGGTGGGCGTGTTCAACGTTTAAGACAAGGCTTCACCTTGTTACCTGCAATGGGGCAACTTGGTGAACATTATGTACATCATCCCGAACAAGCAATTGAGTTAGCCCAACAGTGTGGTTGGTTAATGGCAACTGAAGTTCTCGCTGTAGGTATTGATTTTAGTTTTGCTCCAGTCTTAGATCTCAATGATATTAGTGATGTGATTGGTGATCGAAGCTTTGCTAAAAATATGCAAGACATCGTTCCACTGGCTAATGCCTTTATGCGTGGAATGAAACAAGCAGGTATGGCAACAACTGGAAAACATTTCCCTGGACATGGTTCCGTAAAAGCTGATTCACATGTCGCTGCAGCGATTGATAGTCGCTCATATCAAGAAATTTACGACAAAGATATGCAAAGCTTTATCAAATTAATGCCTCAACTTGATGCACTGATGCCAGCGCATGTGATTTATGATCAAGTCGATCCAAACCCAGCAGGCTTCTCTCCGTTCTGGCTACAAAATATTTTACGTCAGCAACTTAAATTTGACGGCGTCCTATTCTCTGATGACCTGAGTATGCAAGCTGCGTGTGTTGCTGGTGGTGCTGATGCACGTATTCAAGCGGCATTAAATGCGGGTTGTGATATGGGATTAGTGTGTAATGATCGAACAGCAGCATGTACAGCTTTAGATGGCATTCAAAAATTGGCTTTACCAAATCAACAACGTCTAGAGCGTATGCGCGGTAAAATTCCAAACATCCAAGTAGGTTCGACACTAAATTTAGATGAAAGTTGGCAGAACGCAAAAAAAGTCATTGAAGACTTTAAGAATTCGTTTTAACTTGCCAATAAGCAAAAGATGATTTAACACACCATCTCCAATTGATCTATTTAAAAATGAATAGGTCAATTTCCTCGCGCAAATGGGTTGTGCATGGGAACAGAATAAAATGAAAAAAATTGAGTCTAGGACAGATGACACAACAACTTTCGAAACACCGCCATATTTCTTTTACTGCACACTATACCGGCTATATTTGGTATCAGATGGGCATTTCCCATCCTGCATTAGCGACAACTAAAGGAAAAACACTAGCAGCCTTAGTCCATCCGATTGAAAGTTGGGCAGAAAAGTATGTTGGTGGAAGTATGCGAACAACCTTGAAACAACGCCATACCATGCTTGATACGCATTTAGAGCAATTGATTCAGCAATATCCAAACCTACAAGTACTTGAAATTGCATGTGGCTTATCGCCACGAGGTTGGTGGTTTAGACAGCATCACCCAGACATTTGCTATCGTGAGCTTGACTTACCTGATATGGCCGCTACAAAACAAGCAGCATTACAACAAATTGAACCACATGTTGATGATGTCCTATCCGTTGATTTATTTACAGAAGCATTTGCAAACGTATTTAAAGTCTTTGACCCTAAACGACCTTTGGTGATTATTAGTGAAGGCTTAATTAACTACTTTGAAAAGCCGTTACTTCAGCAACTTATTCAAGCAATTGCGATCTATGGCCGCGACTTCAAAGAACTTCATTATTTAACCGATCTTTATCCAGAACCCACTCAAAATAAATTAGCAACCATTATCTGGAATAGTAGTCGTTTATTGAAACTAATGTCACGCAGCGCTTTTAGCTTCCACTTTAAGACACCAGCAGAGGTAGAGAATTTTTTTCATGAAGCTGGTTTTAAGGAAGTTGAAGTGCTTCAACCTAAAGAATTCTTTGAACAAACACATTTAGAAAACAAGGAACAGCATCTCGGTGATCTTGTTTGGATGATTCAAGCGACCAATAAATAAAAATCAAAAAAAAAGAGAAGTGAATTCAAAACACTTCTCTTTTAAATTCTATTAAAAAATAATTAAATTTGTTTCTGACGCTCAATAAAACGAGATAAACGATCCGCAACGTCGAAACTACCGTGTTTAAACAAGATACGTAAACCCTGTTCAGTTGCCTCAAATGTTAAACATTCTATTTTAAACTCACCTTCTTCATCAGCTAAATGTAAGGCTAAATCTCGTGGATGCTGGCTAACAAAATCAAGCTGATCCAAATGATCAAGTTTTAGATACACCCCAAAGAAGGTAATATCTACAATCTTTACTGCTACTTCGGTATCTGAATGTCGATGTGATAATTTAGTGTCTGGTTTTAAAACAGGAATACGTTCTTCACCACGACGCTCAATGTTTTTCATTTGTTCGCGGTTCATTGGAATAACACCATCAAGATTGTCGATGGATTCTCCCTTTAAAAACGTAGTAAAAAGCGTCATCGTTTCTTTGCGGCGTTGTAATTGTGGAACATGGTCTGCATTGGCAATTAATGCAAATTCCATATTATTACATTGCAAAGCAAAGTCAGCATTTTCATGTGGCAAAGTAAAGCTATCGTACTGCCCTGCTGCAACGAGAGTTTTACACTGCGCAACAGGTACATTGCTTAAACGGAGTAGTCGATTGCAATTAATCTCGTAACGCTCACGTTCAGTTGCAGTAAACTCTGCCATCTGTCTAAAAAATAAACGTTTTGCCGTTGGAGACATCCGCGTTTTATCAAGCTTGGCATGATTCACAAGATACAAAATAACTGCTTGCCCAAACTCCTCCATACGATCTTCACGCATCAAGTGTAAAGATTCCTCGAGCAACATACGCCAGCTTTTACGGGTTTTTTGCATCACACCCATCAAGACCATACGATCAATCAGTTCAGGACGTTGGTGTGCAAATGAAGATGCAACAACTGAACCCAACGACATACCCATGACAGAAACTTTATCAATCCCAACAATATCAAGCCATTGACCCAACATTTTTGATAAATCTGGTAATTCAAGAATTCCAGCTGACTCGCCTGTATCCACATTTCGAATCTGCTGATTTGCGCCCATTGATGGTAAATCAATCAATATGACAGGACCACTCTCAAAGAGTTGCTCAACACAATACTTATAAGAGTTAAAATTTTGAAATGCGCCCCCGACAATTACAATTGGCGTGTTGTAGATCGTCTTAGGATCTGCAATTGCCATATATTCAATTTTCCAACCATCTATCCATGTAGTACGCGCTGGTTGTTTAAAACTGTTTTTATTGTATATGTCGAAAAAACCAAACCCTGTGTAGGTATGATTTAAATCCGAGTCCATTTGGATTATGGAATTCATATCCTTCCTCCATCCTTGTTTATTTTTTTGCTGTAATTAGTCTCATTTTTAGTGAGTTCTAGTTACAAGTTAACAAATTTATAAAATTTGTATTACATTTATCCTATACATTTTTCATTCTATACAAATGCATGATTTATACGCAATCATTTCCTTAACCACTTATCTTGTTTAGATCAATAATATTTTTCAAAATATGTAATCAGCTTGTAAATTCAATTTTAAATCAAAAGAGCTACTCAAAATTTACAATCTATAATTTTTTGAATTATCAGTTCAGCCTATTCATTGTTCAGCATTTGACTGTTACTATCATTATAAATATATGCAATCGTCAAAATGCTATGCAAGATTCTATTCAAAACTATATGCAACAGGTTGGTACTCAGGCACGTAAAGCGTCTCGTATCTTAATGAGCGCATCAACGCATCTAAAGAACCATGCTCTGTCTGCAATTTATACTGCTTTAGAAAATAATCAAGCACAAATTTTGGCAGCCAATCAAATTGATATGCAAAATGGTCACCAACGTCAATTAGATTCTGCCCTCCTTGATCGTCTTGAACTCACTCCTGCTCGCTTTAAAGGCATGCTACAAGGGTTAAAAGATGTTATTGCACTTGTTGACCCAATCGGCGAAATTACGGATTTAGCTTACCGTCCATCAGGTATTCAACTGGGTAAAATGCGGGTTCCTTTAGGTGTAATCGGCATGATCTACGAATCGAGACCGAATGTTACCCTTGAAGCCGCATCATTAGCACTAAAGTCAGGAAATGCCATTATTCTACGCGGTGGTTCAGAAGCAATTGAATCGAATAAAGCAATTGCAATCGCAATTCAGCATGGTTTACAAATTGCAGGCTTACCTGAACATGCTGTTCAAGTGATTGACACACCTGACCGCGCAGCAGTAGGTCATTTAATCACAATGACTGAATTTGTAGATGTGATTGTTCCTCGTGGCGGTAAAAGCTTGATTGAACGTGTAACGAATGAAGCACGTATTCCTGTGATCAAGCATTTAGATGGCAATTGCCATGTTTTTGTTGAAGCACAAGCAGATTTACAAAAAGCATTACCAATTGCGCTCAACTCAAAAACACATCGTTATGGCGTATGTAATGCGATGGAAACATTACTTGTTGATGAAGAAATTGCAGAAGATTTCCTACCAAGTATTGCTGAACTATATGCAGATAAACAAGTTGAACTAAGAGGTTGTGCGGAAACACAACGTATCTTAGGTGAGTCTGTTAAAACAGCCACCGAAGAAGATTGGTACACTGAATATTTAGGTCCTGTTCTTGCAATCAAAGTCGTTACAGGTATGGATGAAGCAATCGAACATATTAATAAATATGGTTCTCATCATACCGATGCGATTATTACTGAAAACTTTAGTCTAGCACGTGAGTTTCTCGCACGAGTTGATTCAAGTTCAGTAATGATCAATGCTTCAACCCGCTTTGCTGATGGCTTTGAATATGGCCTAGGTGCAGAAATAGGAATTTCAACAGACAAAATTCATGCACGTGGTCCAGTTGGTCTGGAAGGTCTAACCTCTCAGAAATGGATCGTATTTGGTGATGGTCAAATACGCCAATAAGGCATTTAGATCCAAGTAAAACGCTGCACGGTAAAGCTCATTTATTTGATCTTTATCGTGTTTTTACATATTTTCATACAAAAACCCTGATCAAAACAAATAGATTCATCCTAAGAAGTTTGTATCTACACTCTATAATCATTAGATTCAATTATAAATCAGTTGTATAGGCTAAAGTCTATCTTCGCCAATATGACAACCCATGTTAAAACATTGCACGTGATTGCTGTGCTCGACACGTTGCAGCAAGATCAA
The DNA here is from genome assembly GCF_024494585.1 of Acinetobacter sp. 5862. Lineage (NCBI taxonomy): Bacteria > Pseudomonadati > Pseudomonadota > Gammaproteobacteria > Moraxellales > Moraxellaceae > Acinetobacter > Acinetobacter sp. 5862. The sequence goes on along the minus strand of NZ_JANHGP010000024.1, from coordinate 32,037 downwards.
AAGTGTTCGTCATAAAATTCAAAATTTGTTAGGTGTTCAAACGTGGCTAAATCTGTACTTGTAATTAACTGTGGTTCATCTTCAATCAAATACGCGCTTATCTCAGAACGCCGTGAAGATCGTATTTATGGATTAGCAGAAAACTTAGGTTCTGCTGAAGCGCGGATCAAAGGCGTTACAATTGGTGGTGAACCACTTGAACTTTCGATTCCACATGCAGATCACGCCAAAGCACTTGAAACTCTTCTTGCACGTTTAGCGAACTACAATCCACAAGCGATCGGTCATCGTGTTGTTCATGGTGGCAATTTAACCAAAGCAGAACTATTAACACCTGAAATTGTAAGCCGCATCGAAGCTGCAACACCACTTGCACCTTTGCACAATCCTGCACATTTGATTGGGATTGAAGCAACCATGCGTTTGTTCCCTGAATTGCCTCAGGTTGCTGTATTTGACACTGCATTCCATCAAACCATGCCTGAACACGCGTATCGTTATGCTCTACCACAAAATTTATATACTGAACACCATGTCCGTCGCTATGGTTTTCATGGAACAAGCCACGCTTATGTGACTGAACGTGCAAGTGAACTCGCAGGTGCAAAAAATCAAGGGGGCTGGCTCAGTGCTCACTTAGGCAATGGTAGTTCAACTTGTGCGGTTTGGAATGGTCAAAGTCTTGATACTTCTATGGGCATGACTCCATTAGAAGGTGTAGTGATGGGTACACGTAGTGGTGATGTTGACCCAAGCCTGCATTTATTCCTTGCAAGTAATTTAGGCTGGAGTATCCAGAAAATTGACAGTATGTTGAATAAAGAAAGTGGCTTGCTTGGCTTATCTGGTCTGTCAAACGACATGCGCACTTTAGTTGAAGCTTCGGGTAATGGTCATGAAGGAGCAACACTGGCGATTGAAGTATTCTGCTATCGTTTAGCAAAATCATTATCTGCTTTGAGCTGTGGTTTACCGCGTTTAGATGGTTTAGTTTTCACGGGTGGAATCGGTGAAAACTCAGCTTATGTTCGTGAAAAAACCTTGGCTTATCTACCACACTTTGGTTTGCAATTTAGTGCAGAAAAAAATAATGCCTTAGCACGCGGCACTGAAGGTCGAATCGATAATGGCACAGGTCCACAGATTTGGGTTGTACCTACAGACGAAGAAGGACGCATTGCGAAAGAAACGCGTCAAGTCATTGAACAGCTCGCTTAATTCACAAAATTTAGATAAATTTTAAGGTTCTTATGAATACGATTTTACTGATTCCAACAGGTGAAGGGGTTGGTCTTACATCTGCCTGTTTAGGAATGATCTACGCTTTAGACTGTAAAGGGATTAATGCTGGTTTTCTTAAACCATTTTCTCAATTAGCAGATTCAACCGTTGATCGTACTGCAACACTTTATCGTCATTTATTTCAACATCAATCTGTTGAACCGATTGCTTATGAAAAGCTCACCCAGCTTCTTGGTTTAGGCGAAACAGATGAGCTACTCGAAGAAGCTGTTGCACTGCATCGTAAAATCTCAGCCAATCATGATGTGATTATTGTAGAAGGACTTGTTCCAAATGGACAAGATCACTTTGCCAATGAAATTAATGCCGCACTTGCACAAGCACTCGATGCCCAAGTCGTTTTGGTCAGCACAGCGGATTTAGCTGACCCACGTAAAACAGCCGAAAAAGTCGATGCACATTTGCGTCAATTCGGAGGTGCTGCATCACCGCGCACCACAGGCGTTTTATTTATGCGAACCAAAGGTCTCCCTGATGGTACAGCAGCAATTCCTGTCACACTCGATCCAAGTTTGCGTTTAGATAAGCAAATTGCTGAATTTTCAATACAATTACAACGTTATAATCGTTTTATTGGCACAAGTGAATTACCTATTATTGGTTTAGTGCCATTCAGTAATATTCTCAGCGTACCGCGTAGCTTAGATATTGCCACTGTTGTTAATGGTACTTGGTTAAATGAGGGTGAAGCAAAACAACGCCGTATTTTACATACCAGTTTAATCGCATCGGATATTGAAGCCGAATTACATAAATTTGTTGCTGGCGAACTCATCATTAGTGCATCTCAACGTACAGATGCCCTACTTGCAGCAAGTCTTGCAAGCAGTAATGGAATTCCTTTGGCGGGTTTAGTTTTAGCTGAACAAGCCGCTCCAGCCGCGAATATTTTAGAATTCTGCCAAGGTGCTATTAAACAAGGTCTACCAATTTTACACACTTCGCTAGACACATTAGAAACAGCACAACGCCTATATCATTTTGGCAATGAAATTCCCGTAGATGATATTGAGCGTGCTGAACAAGTGACGCGTTTTGTTTCAAGCCATCTTGATAATAGTTGGCTCGATCAACATACTCAGAACAACCTGAATCCACGGTTATCTCCATCTGCATTCCGCTACGAGCTGGTACAAAAATCGATTGCTGCGAAAAAACGGATTGTACTACCTGAAGGTGATGAACCTCGTACTGTACAAGCCGCAGCGATTTGCCAATCACGTGGTATTGCTGAATGTATTTTATTAGCGAAACCTGAAGCTGTTGCTGAAGTTGCTAAAGCGCGTGGTATTCAGCTTCCAGCTGATCTGCAAATTATTGATCCCGATAGTATTCGTGACCAATATATTGAACCTATGGTTGAATTACGCAAAGGTAAGCTAGATGCATTACAAGCAAAAGCACAGCTACAAGATACTGTAGTCCTTGGTACAATGATGTTAGCACTTGATCAAGTCGATGGCTTAGTATCTGGCGCAATTCATACCACTGCCAATACCGTTCGACCTGCATTTCAATTGATTAAAACAGCCCCGAACTACTCATTAGTTTCATCAATCTTCTTTATGTTGTTGCCTGATGAAGTTTATGTCTACGGCGATTGTGCAATTAATCCAGATCCAAATGCGGAACAGCTTGCTGAAATTGCGATTCAATCTGCAGACTCTGCTAAAGCCTTTGGTCTTGATCCGCGTATTGCCATGATTAGTTATTCAACAGGTACGTCAGGCGCAGGTGCCGATGTTGAAAAAGTGGCTGAAGCGACCAAGATCGCCCAACAACGTCGTCCTGATTTACTGATTGATGGGCCTCTACAATACGATGCGGCTTCAGTTGAAAGCGTTGGACGTCAAAAAGCACCTGAATCTAAAGTTGCGGGTCGTGCCAATGTATTTATTTTCCCTGACCTCAATACTGGTAACACCACCTATAAAGCAGTACAACGTGCAGCGAATGTGGTCAGTGTCGGTCCAATGCTACAAGGCTTAAACAAGCCCGTAAATGATTTGTCTCGCGGTGCTTTGGTTGATGATATTGTGTTTACTATTGCCTTAACGGCGATTCAGGCAGCGCAACAGGATTAAATCACGATCTTGATATTATAAAAAACCATCTACCAGATAAAAAGTAGATGGTTTTTTATTAGACTTGTTTTTCCATGCGGCCAGCCACACATAAGCAAAACTAAAAATTTCAACACGTCTCCTGCCTATTTAGACCTTTAGCCAAATCTAAGCTAAAACTCCCACATTCATTGCTTTTTGTCATATAATTTAGCCCGCCAGCTAATCGCCCGCTCAAGAGAAATTTGATATGACAACGATCATCAAACAAGATGACTTGATTACATCAATCAAGGATGCCCTGCAGTTTATTTCTTACTATCACCCACAAGACTTCATCCAAGCGATGAGCCGTGCTTATGATCGTGAAGAAAACAAAGCTGCAAAAGATGCTATTGCCCAAATCCTGATCAACTCACGTATGTGTGCTGAAGGTCACCGACCAATCTGTCAGGATACAGGGATTGTCAACGTTTTCCTTGAAGTCGGCTTAGATGTTAAATTTGATTTAACCATGAGCTTGGATGATGCTGTAAACGAAGGTGTACGCCAAGGTTACCTAGAAAACTCAAACGTACTCCGTGCTTCTGTTTTAGCAGACCCAGCTTTTGGTCGTAAAAATACCAAAGACAATACCCCTGCCGTGATTCACTACAAACTCGTTCCAGGTAACAAAGTAGATATTACAGTTGCTGCCAAAGGTGGCGGTTCAGAAAATAAATCTAAACTTGCGATGTTAAACCCATCTGATTCGATCGTGGATTGGGTACTTAAAACTGTTCCAACGATGGGTGCAGGCTGGTGTCCACCAGGTATGCTCGGTATTGGTATCGGTGGTACTGCTGAAAAAGCCATGATGCTTGCCAAAGAAGCACTTATGGAAGAAATCAACATGGACGAATTACTTCGTCGTGGCCCACAAAGCAAGATGGAAGAACTCCGTATCGAGATCTTCGAGAAAGTGAATGCATTGGGTATTGGCGCACAAGGTCTTGGTGGTTTAACCACAGTTCTTGATATTAAAATTAAAGATTACCCATGCCACGCAGCAGGTAAGCCAGTCGGTATGATTCCAAACTGTGCTGCGACACGCCACGCACACTTCCAGTTGGATGGTACTGGTGTTGCACATATCCAAGCACCTAAACTTGAAGACTACCCTGCTGTAACGTGGGATTCTTCTCAATCGAAGCGTGTCAACCTTGATACCATTACTCAAGAAGAAATGAATGCTTGGAAGCCAGGCGATACATTACTTCTCAATGGTACGATTTATACAGGTCGTGATGCTGCACATAAGCGCATGGTTGACATGTTAAATAACGGTGAAGAACTTCCAGTCGATCTAAAAGGTAAATTCATTTACTACGTGGGTCCAGTCGATCCAGTTGGCGATGAAGTCGTTGGTCCTGCAGGCCCGACAACCGCAACCCGTATGGATAAGTTCACTCGTCAAGTGTTAGAAGCGACTGGTTTGTTCGGTATGATTGGTAAAGCGGATCGTGGTCCTGCTGCAATTGAAGCGATCAAAGACAATCAAGCAACTTACTTAATGGCCGTTGGTGGTGCTGCTTACCTCGTGTCTAAAGCAGTTCGTGAGGCTGAAGTGGTTGCTTTTGCAGACTTAGGTATGGAAGCCATCTACAAATTTGTGGTTGAAGATATGCCTGTTTCTGTTGCAGTTGATGTGAATGGTACTTCGATCCATGCGACTGCGCCAAAAATCTGGCAAGCAAAAATTGGGAAAATTCCAGTTGTGGATGCTGCCGCTCAATAATACTCATACAATAATCTTAGCCGAATCATCGTATTCGGCTATTTTTTTGCCTAAAGCATCTGTTAAATTATAAAAAACAATAAGGATAACAAGATGAATAAAACAATATCGATCCTAATAATGAGTCTTTGCTGTGTAATGGCAACAGAAAATACATTTGCCAGTCCTGCTCAAAAAAAATCTGTAAAAGAACTAATTAAACTCAGTGATTTAGAAAACCTTTTACATTCGTCTCTAGATGAGATGCAGCCTGCATTAGACTCTAAAGCCGAAAGTATGCTTTTAAAAATTTTGGGTAAAGAGAGACTGACAACCAATCAAGAACATCTAGCACTTGTAGAACTCAGTCAATTATTAAAAGACACAAGTTCAAAAATGTTTATGCGGCCTGAAACATTACAAGCAATTGAGCAAATTTATACAGAAACACTGAGTGAAGAGGAAGTACAAGCTTATTTAAAATTTTTGCGAACGCCAGAAGGAAAATCAATCAACCAAAAAAATTTAACAATTAGTAGCAATGTGTTTCAATACATGAATAATTTAAATCAAAAGACCTTAAATGATCCTGAGCAAAATTTAAAACTCAAAGAGCAGCTTTTAAGCATCATCAACCCCTTAATTCAAGATGAATAAACGCTGCTCAATATTGACTACCACGTCAATGGATTCCAAAGTTTAAATGGCTTAACCAATAAGACCTCAGATTTTTCATCATATTTCAGCGGTTTCAATTCTTGTGGTTTTGAACGAACTTTACCTGAGGCATCTTGTGCCACAAAGTTATAGCTTGATGATTTTAGGCGTGTAAAGGCAATTTCCTGATGTGCGACTTTATCGGGCATGATCATAAATGGTCCGGTATGTTCGCTGCGAGAAATCTTATTTTCTTCATCATATTTAATAAAATAAGTTTGTGATGCATCAACCGTGAAATCTAAATACTTTGGTTTTTGGAAATGCATACCAGCCAATGGGCGGCTCACACTCAAACGATAGGTACCTGCTGGTAGTTCCACCCAATAATAGTGATTATGCAATAGGCTTGGGATTCGATGCCCATTAATAAATAAGTTTGCTGCTGCAATTTCTTGACGATTCCAACGTGTATCTGGACGATACAAATAAACCACCGCGGCTTGTTCATTTTGTGGTTTGATCGGTGTGTAAAATTGACCTAATTTTTGATTGACCCATCCACCAACAGTAAAACCTCCCACATGATACTGATCAAGCAGACCTGGCTCTTTTGTTGTATCTACTGGAGGTAAAGTTGCTGTGAGTGTTGTCGTATTTTCTTCAACTGTCTTATGACTTTGACAACCAGCCAATACCCCTGCACAACATAATGACAATATTAAATAACGCATGATATCCCTCAAGGCGTTTTCTTGGATTTATTTTTAACAGCGCAAAACTATGCGGATTTTCCAATTTTTAAGATTAACACCTCATTAATTAATTGCAAATAAAAAAAGCATGAAAAGTCTAAGCTTTCATGCTTTTTAGATGAATGAGAATTAAGCAGATTTTGAATCAATAACTTTCAAATCTTTCTTTTCAACTAATTCAGGTGTTGTCACTTGTGGTAAACGTTCAGCTTTAAATGTTGGCTTAGCTGTACCATTAATTACAGCTTCATCCACAATAACCGTCCCCACATCACTACGACTTGGTAAGTCATACATGGTTTCTAGCAAAACGTTTTCTAAAATTGAACGTAAGCCACGCGCACCCGTATTTCGTTCAAGTGCTTTCTTCGCTACAGCACGCAATGCAGATTCATCAAAAACAAGATCAACATTTTCCATCGTGAAAAGATACTGATATTGGCGAGTTAATGCATTTTTAGGCTCTGTCAGAATTTGCATTAATGCTTCTTCATCCAGTTCTTCTAAAGTTGCAATCACAGGCAAACGACCAATAAACTCAGGAATCAAACCAAATTTGACTAAATCAGTTGCTTCGACTTGACGGAACAACTCAGAGACTTTTTTACTGTCGTCCTTATTCTTCACATCAGCCGTGAATCCAATACCGCCTTTCTCTTGACGTTGTTGTACAATTTTCTCTAAACCAGAGAATGCACCACCACAAATAAATAAAATATTTGAGGTATCAATTTGAATGAATTCTTGTTGCGGATGCTTACGACCACCTTGTGGCGGAATAGAAGCAACGGTGCCTTCAATCATTTTCAATAATGCTTGTTGTACACCTTCACCCGATACGTCACGAGTAATTGATGGATTCTCCGATTTACGGGTAATCTTATCAATCTCATCAATATAGATAATACCTTTCTGCGCTTTTTCTACATCGTAGTCCGCTTTCTGCAATAACTTTTGTACGATATTTTCAACATCTTCACCCACATAACCCGCTTCTGTGAGTGTCGTTGCATCTGCCATGGCAAAAGGAACATCCAATAAGCGTGCAAGTGTTTGCGCAAGCAAGGTCTTACCTGAACCTGTTGGACCAATCAGTAAAATATTACTTTTTGCAATTTCAACATCTTGCGGTGCGTGATGCGACTGCCCAACTTTCAACCGTTTGTAGTGGTTATACACAGCAACAGACAGGGTTTTTTTCGCAATATCTTGTCCAATGACATACTGATCAAGGGCGGCACGTATTTCATGTGGTTTTGGCAAAGCCTTGCTTGCCCAATCACTCGCTTCAACCTGTTGACTGGTTTGAACCAGATCCAAACAGACATCCACACACTCATTACAAATATATGCGTCCTCACCTGCAATCAATTTTCCAACTTCAGATTGCGTCTTGCCACAAAATGAACAATGCTTTTGTCCTTGAGGATGTTCGGACATATTTACTCCACAACTTAAATCTTAAACCTAGTTTTTAAAAATCAAGGGCGCTTGCTTAGCACCTGATCAACCAAACCATATTCTTTTGCCGCCTGTGCGGTCATAAAGTTGTCACGGTCGGTGTCACGCGCAACTGTTTCGTAGTTCTGGCCACTATGCTCAGCCATCAAGCGGTTTAAACGTTCCTTGATAAAGAGAATCTCACGCGCATGAATTTCAATGTCAGAAGCCTGACCACGGAAACCACCCAACGGCTGGTGAATCATGACACGGGCATTCTCAAGACAATAACGCTTGCCTTTGGCACCCGCATTCAACAGGAATGCACCCATTGACGCTGCCTGTCCCATACAGTAAGTCACTACATCTGGCTTGATGAACTGCATGGTGTCATAAATCGCCATACCCGCAGTTACGGAACCGCCTGGTGAGTTAATATAAAGATGAATATCTTTCTCTGGATTCTCAGCTTCTAGAAACAACATCTGCGCCACGATTAAGTTCGCCATGTTGTCTTCAACTTCACCTGTTAAAAAAATCACACGCTCACGTAACAAACGTGAAAAAATATCAAATGAACGCTCACCACGTGATGACTGCTCAACGACTACAGGAACTAAAGCATTTTCAATTGTTGGAACATACATATGTTTATTTATTCCTAAATTATTGTGACTCGATCATGCCAACAATATGAGGGATAATCGCTGAAATTGCAAAAGGTTCAACCCTAAATATTCGACTATTTAGACTAAAAGCTGGCAATTTTTCGATAAATTAACACTTTCATAACACGGATAAAAAAAGGCGCATTAAGCGCCTTTCTTCTGAACTTTTAAAAGATTAGCCACGACGAGCTTGTTGTTCTTTTAATAAGTCTTCGTAACTTACTGGAACATCATTTACTTTAGCAGCAGCTAAAATGTGATCAACAACTTGGTCTTCTAACACAACTGCTTCGATTTGAGCACGTTGCTGTTTGTCATTTTTGAAATATTCAACCACTTCTGTTGGATCTTCATAAGAAGAAGCCATGTCATCGATGTAAGCTTCAACACGTGCTTGATCAACTTCAAGTTTAGCATCAGCTAATACTTTGCTAACCAATACACCAAGCTTCACTGATTTTTCAGCTTGTTCTTTGAACAACTCATCTGGAAGCATGCTGCTATCAAATGCACCTGCACCTTGAGCACCAAACTGTTGCGTGAACTGTTGAATCATTTGTTGACGTTGACGGTCAATTTCTTGAGCAACCATAGAAGCTGGAACTTCAATTTCGTTTGCAGCGACAAGTGCATCAAATGTAGCTTGTTTAACTTGGTTACGAAGACCATTGCGAACTTCACGTTCCATATTTTTACGAACGTCAGCTTTTAACTTATCTACGCCTTCTTCTTCAGTTAAACCAAAGATTTTTAAGAATTCAGCATCAATCTCTGGAAGTTTTTGTTTTTCAACAAGCTTCACAGTGATTTTGAATTGAGCTGCTTTACCCGCTAAGTTTTCAGCTTGGTAATCTTCAGGGAAAGTAACATCAATCACTTTCTCTTCGCCTTTCTTCATTCCGATGATGCCATCTTCAAAACCAGGAATCATACGACCAGAACCAAGAACAAGTTTAAAGTCTTCAGCAGCACCACCTTCAAACTTCTCGCCATCAACTGTACCTTCAAAATCAAAAGTCACTTGCATGTCTTTTTTCGCCATGCCTTTAGTTTCAGTCCAAGAAGCACGTTGTTTTTGCAAGTTTTCAATCATTACATCAACATCAGCATCGTTGATTTCTGATGATTTACGTTCAACTTCTAAGTCAGCAAAAGCTTTCACTTCTACTTCTGGATAAACTTCTACAGTCGCTTCAAAAACTAAAGCATCATCTTTGTTTTCAACTTTTTCAATATTCGGCATGCCGACCGCATTGATTTTTTCTTGTTGAATTGCTTCGAATACTGTGTCACGAATAATGTCATTCACAACTTCTTGATAAATGCTCGCACCATATTCACGGCGAACAACATTTAAAGGCACTTTACCTGGACGGAAGCCGTTGATCTTCACAGTTTTGGCAGTGCGTTTTAAGCGAGCTTCAAATTGCTCGTTAACACGGCTCGTCGGTACAGAAACATTTAAACGACGGGCAACGCCCGAAACCGCTTCAGTCGTTACTTGCATGGCTTCCTCGATATATAGTTAGTAGTAACATTTTTAAAAGTGCCACATTATATGACAACTTTCTAGATATACAAAATCAGATGATCAAAATTCCCTATTTTTCCTAATTTGCCAGAAAAACAATATTTAAATTCTCAACCTAAAAAATCAAACTAACAATTTTAAAATAATCATTTAAGTATAAAAAACATAGCATTAAACAAATCAATCGTTAATACTGATTCTCATTATCAAAAACAAGCATAATATCAATTATAAAATTAAATTATAAATATCATAAGCTTAAGCCTATACAATTCATTATATAGCCAAAATCACAATTGATAATAATAATAATTATCATTAGACTTCTCACAAAATGTTACATAGCTTAACAATCTACTCACTTTTACTACATTTTTGTGGAAGTTTAAAAAGATCAAAAGCTCTGTCATTCATCTGTTTAATTTCGGGGGTTCTCTCATGGCAAAAATCAAAAGCCGTAAACATATTGCTACAACACCGTTAGTTGCACTTGCAGCAAGTCTACCTTTAGTCAGTCATGCGGCAACTAAAGAAGAAAAAGTGACTCAACTTCCAACCATTGAAGTGACAGCGCAAGAGATCTATAAAGCCAATACCGTTAGTTCCCCAAAATACACACAACCTTTAGTAGACACACCTCAAACGATTCAAGTAATTAAAAAAGAAATTTTACAAGAGCAAGGGGCTGCTTCTTTAGTGGAGGCTTTGCGAAATACTCCTGGGATTACCCTACAAATGGGTGAAAATGGAAATACCAGTGCAGGCGACACTTTCCAAATGCGTGGTTTTTCGACTCAAACTTCGACTTATGTAGATGGAATTCGTGATCTTGGTGCTGTAAGTCGTGATGTATTTAACTTAGAGCAAATTGAAGTTGTCAAAGGTCCTTCAGGTGCTGAAGCTGGTCGTGGCTCTGCTTCTGGTTATATCAATTTAGTCACTAAACTACCTAAAACTGAAAATAGCCGTGAAGTCTCTGCACGTTATAACACAGCAGAAAATGCGCGTTTAACGGCTGATATTAATCAGGCAATTAGCGAAAGTACCGCAATCCGTTTAAACGTAATGGGGCAAGATGGTGGTGTCGAAGGTCGAGATGTTATAGAAAATAACGGTTGGGCAATTGCGCCATCAATTGCATTCGGATTAGACAGCGATACTCGTCTGTATTTGTATTCTCAACATATTCGTCAGAATAATATTCCTGATGGTGGTATTCCAACTGTAGGTATGAAAGGCTTTTATGGATATACCTCTAGCTACGCAAACGATAAAAATCTTGCGTTAAGAGATCAAATCCGTGAGGCTATTAATAACTCTGCTGATATGCAAAAAGTGAATAAAGCTTTACAAAATGCGCCTGAAGTTGATCGTAGTAACTTTTATGGAAGCGTAAATGACTATGAAGATATTAGCTCGGATATGATTTCGGCTAAAATCGAAAGTGATTTTAGTGAAAATATCAAATTTACCAATATCTCTAGATTAGGTAAAACCAGCATGAAAAGAGCATTAACTGGAATTAATGCAATTAATGCTCCATCAGCTACAGTTACCGTTAATCCAGATAATAGCTATAGTTACAAATTTAACTATGGGTCATTTGACCCTAATAATAGAGATACATGGGCAATTTCTCGTTCCCATCAAGGCGTAGATCAAGAAAATAAAATCCTTGCGAATACATCAAATTTGAATATTAATTTTAAAACTGGTGCTGTTGAACATGATTTAGTTGCTGGCTTAGAATTTTTGCAGGAACAACAAATCTCTCGTACTTTATCTACCCAAAAACCAGGAACAAAAGCTCCTACAACGCCTGCTGCGAATCTCTATAATCCTAACCATGATGATGTAATGCCTGAATTGGTTTATACAGGTGCATATAGTGATGGTGAAACCAAAACAGCCGCAGCCTATTTATTTGATACGGTAAAACTATTAGATAATCGTTTACAGTTTAATGGTGGCGTACGCCTTGATTACTATCATACCGATTATGAGGCTTTGGCTGTTGCAACGAATGCAACCACCCTTGCGATTACTAAAACTCCCACTCATCTTAAAGCACACGATACTTTGGTGAGCTGGAAATTAGGTAGTTTATTCAAACCAACCAAAAATAGCAGCCTTTATGTGTCTTACGCTAAATCATTGACTCCGCCAGGAAGTGCAAACTTTAGCTTATCGGACACAGGAGCTAATAGTTCAGCAGCTAAACCACAAAAAACTAATCACTATGAAGTGGGCGGAAAATGGGATGTATTAAAGAATAAATTAGCATTAACTAGTGCGATTTATCATACTGAGAATGAAAACCAGTTTACCCAAGATCCAATTACGAAAGAGTCTATGCAAAAAGGAAAAACACGTGTTCAAGGCGTAGAACTTGGAGTTGTTGGTCAAATTACAGATGCTTGGAATATTTCTGCGGGCGTTGCTCATATGAAAACTAAGCAAAAAAATCAACAAAGTTTCAATACTACGACAGGTGAAAAAACTGTCACTGATTCGGTACGTTGGTCTCCAGATTGGACTGCTTCATTATGGGCAACCTATGATATTGCAGGTTTTAAGTTAGGCCTAGGCGCACGTTATGTTGATGAACAAAAACGTGTGATCACAGATAGTACAGCGCCAGCAAATATGCCTAAAGTTCCATCTTATGTTGTCTTTGATGCAATGGCGGGGTATAGCTTGAACAAGAATGCTTCTGTGAATCTAAATGTCTATAACTTAGCTGATAAAGACTACATTAGTGCTTTAAATAATGGCGGTAGTCGTTTCGTACTTGGTCAGCCACGTTCTGCTGCATTAACCTTTAACTACAAATTCTAAGTCATTTTATTTAATTCATCATGATTGAATAAATGAACACAGCCTGTCAAAAAAGCTATAATTTTTGACAGGTTGTATTTTTTGGAAGATTCAAAATATGATGTTGCATATCCCCCAAGTACTCAATAAGCATCAAGTTGCTGAGCTACGCGAACAAATACAACAACAATCAGTTTGGATTGACGGTACACATAGTGCAGGTCCACAAGCACAAAAAATTAAAAATAATTTACAAGTCGATATACAGAGTAATGTATATGAATCTGTTAGCCATTCTGTTTTGAATGCATTACAACAAAATCTGCTTTTGCGTTCAGCTGCCCTCCCTAAACATACGTTATTGCCAATGTTCAACTGCTATCAAAATCAAGGCAATTATGGCAACCATGTTGATAATTCGATTCAATATTCTGCAAAAACAGGGCAAATGATTCGTACTGATGTGTCTATTACCGTCTTTTTATCTGAACCTGATGAATATGAAGGTGGGGAACTGATTATCGAAGATACTTATGGCAGCCATGAAGTCAAACTCGATGCAGGAGATGCAATTGTTTACCCAGCAACAAGTTTGCATCGTGTTGAACCTGTGACACAAGGACGTAGAATCGCAGCATTCACATGGATTCAAAGCATGGTTAAAGATGACTGGCAGCGAACGATGCTATTCAATTTAGACATGACTATTATCAAACTCAGACAACAATTGGGCGATACAGAAGAAGTTGTTAGTTTAACCAGCCATTATCATAACTTATTAAGACAATGGGGGGATTTATAATGCATGACCAGATCCCTACACCCGCTTTGAATACTATTCCTTCGTATATTCAAACCATTCACGACTATCAACAACAAGCTCAGCGACATGTTTCTGAAGATGTTTGGGGATACTTAAATGGTGGAGCGATGCATGAAATTAGCGTGCAAAATAATTGCCAACAATTTCAAAATATTCAATTGATTCCTAGACATCTAAACGACTTAACACAAGGTAATACTCGTTTTCATTTATTTGGGATGGAATATCCGCATCCTATTTTTCTTGCACCGATTGGCCACCAAGCACTTTTTCATCCTCAAGCAGAAGCTGCATCTGCTCTCGCAGCTGAACTTATGCAAAGTAACTTGGTATTAAGTACATTCACAAATACACATATGGCACAGTTGAAACTAGAAAACCCGTATAAATGGTTTCAATTGTATTGGCAGGGATGCAGAGAAAAATCATTAACCTTGATCAAACAAGCTGAACAATCAGGTTATCGTGCAATTGTGATTACGGTCGATGCTCCCCATGTGGGTATCCGAGATCGGGAACGTAAGTTATTCTTTCAGTTACCAGAAGAAATGCAACATCCACACACCCCTACCCATTTAAGTTTTCCTGATGTATCGCCATCCGAAAGCCAACTATTTCAAGGCTTAATGCAAATTGCACCTAAGTGGGCGGATATTGCTTGGGTGATTGCAAATACACATTTACCTGTAATCTTAAAAGGAATATTACATCCTGCCGATGCTCAGAAAGCCCTCGATCATGGTGTGTCTGGGATTATTGTTTCTAATCATGGTGGGCGCATTGTAGATACGACTATTCCACCCTTAATTGCATTACAAAAAATTCGCGCAATTGTTCCTCCTGATTACCCTGTATTATTAGATGGTGGAATTCGACGTGGTACAGATGTCTTTAAAGCAATTGCATTAGGTGCAAACGCCGTATTGATTGGACGTCCTTATATTTATGGTTTAGCAACAGCAGGCTCTTTAGGTGTTGCTCATGTCATCCGCATGTTAAAGGAAGAATTTGAAATTACGATGGCACTCATGGGAACCGCTACCATAAAGGACATTAATCAAGACTATATTTATCAGCCTTAAGCATATTAATGGGAAATATTTTCTTTAAAATTTATTTTTATGCAAAAAATAGGAAAATATTTCCCATCCATTCGAATTAAAATAAATTATAGACCACTGCAGTCGCTTGTATTTTCACCTAGACTGATTCAAATTAGGTGATTAAGATAACTGCAAAACCCAATACTTTTGCTTTGAACGGTAGATGATGAAAACGAGTGATGATTTTAGCCATCCGTCTGATACAAAACTACTCACTGCTCTCCTGATGCTGCGCCTCGCGCGCGTATAAATTTTTACCTAGATTTTAGGTACTCAATACATATTCTCTTTAAATTGATTCTTATAGACACCATATATATTCGTAGCACGTTGCATTTATTTTGAAGCAGCAACCATGCTACAACAAGGAGTTATCTCATGATGTTGGCTGACCCAAGCAAAAAATACCGCCGTATGTATCAACGAGTGGATTTACCAGATCGTCAATGGCCAAATAACGAAATTAACCAAGCACCGATTTGGATGAGCACAGATCTTCGTGATGGTAACCAAGCGATTTTTGAACCAATGAACATGGAGCAAAAATTAAAAATGTTCCACATGTTGGTTAAAATCGGCTTCAAGCATATTGAAATTGGTTTCCCTTCAGCATCTCAAATTGACTTTGACTTTACTCGCAAGTTAATTGAAGAAGATTTGATTCCAGAAGATGTGTATATCGAAGTTTTGGTTCAAGCTCGAGATCATTTAATTGCGCGTACCTTTGAGTCTTTGGTTGGTGCAAAACGTGCGATTGTGCATATCTATAATTCAAACTCACCAACATTCCGTCAAAAAGTGTTGAATGTAGATGCAAACGGCGCAAAGCAACTTGCCATTAATGCAGCAAATAAAGTCAAAGAATACGCAGCGCAATATCCTGCAACAGACTGGATTTTCCAGTACAGCCCAGAGTGTTTTTCTGCAACAGAATTAGAAGTTGCCAAAGATGTCTGCGATGCGGTCACGGAAATTTGGGAAGCGTCTCCAACCAATAAAGTGATCTTAAACTTGCCTGCAACGGTTGAAGTTTCAACACCCAATGTCTATGCCGATCAAATCGAATGGATGCACCGTAACTTGGCGCGTCGTGATGGCGTGATTATCTCAGTTCACTGTCACAATGACCGTGGTTGTGGTATCGCTGCTTCTGAATTGGCGATCATGGCGGGTGCTGATCGTGTTGAAGGTTGCGTGTTTGGTAATGGTGAACGTACAGGTAACGTCGATGTTGCTGCGATTGCCTTGAACATGTATACCCAAGGTGTTGCACCAAACTTAGACTTCTCTAATATCAATGAAATCATTGCAACTGTTGAAGAATGTACAGGTTTACCTGTGCACCCACGTCATCCATATGCAGGTGATTTAGTCTTTACCGCATTCTCTGGTTCACACCAAGATGCGATTAAAAAAGGCTTCGAATTCCAGAAAAACGAAGAGATCTGGGATATGCCGTACTTACCAATCGACCCTAAAGATTTAGGTCGTGATTATGATGCGGTGATTCGTGTCAACAGCCAATCTGGTAAAGGTGGTATTGCATACTTATTAGAATCGAACTACAACGTTGCTTTACCACGCCGAGTACAAATCGAGTTCAGCCAAATCGTACAGCAACATACTGATGAAAACGGTACAGAAATCAGTGCACATGAAATCTGGACCTTATTCCAAAATACCTATGTTGATGTGAAAAATAGCCATTACCAAACCAAACATTATCAGTTGTCCGATATCAATGGCACACAAATCATTGAATTAGATATTGAAATTGACGGTGAAGTACAACGTTTACGCGGTGAAGGTAACGGTCCAATTTCGGCGATGCTCGATGCGTTACAATTGCCAATTGATGTTGTAAATTATGAAGAACGTAGTATCAGTTCTGGTGCAAATGCTAAAGCACTTGCCTTGATTGAACTTCAAGTCAAAGGCACAGGTAAAAATGCTTTTGGTGCAGGGATTCATGACAACATTGTCACCTCATCGATTGAAGCGATTATTGCATGTACCAATCGTTTAATTGAACAAGGCGTACTTACAACTGAGCAAGTTGCTGCTGCGGCAGTTTAAGCAAAGCTGAGTTGTAATATCAGAAAAAATGACTTTTGAAAGGATACCTGAATTGGTATCCTTTTATTATTGATCAAAGATTTATACAAGGCGAATCATTCCAGTGTCTTTTCCATCGGATTCAGTGGGTTTAGTCACACCACAAAAATTTCAATTTGAGCAACCATTAGAGCTTGAATGTGGGCGTATCCTGCCACGTTTTGATTTGATGGTTGAAACCTATGGAACACTTAATGCAGATAAATCCAATGCAATCTTAATTTGCCATGCATTATCTGGGCATCATCATGCTGCGGGTTATCATCATGCAGATGATAAAAAAGCAGGTTGGTGGGATAGCTGTATTGGTCCCGGCAAAGCGATTGATACCAATCATTTTTTTATTGTTTCTTTAAATAATATTGGTGGTTGTAATGGTTCAACAGGTCCAACATCGCCAAACCCTGAAAATGAAAATCGTCCTTATGGTCCAGATTTTCCATTAGTCACTGTTCGTGACTGGGTGAAGACCCAAGCCATGTTGTCTGATCGCCTCGGAATTGATGTTTGGTTTGCCGTGATTGGTGGTTCTTTAGGTGGCATGCAAGCACTACAATGGTCATTGGATTATCCTGACCGCTTACAAAAGTGTGCAATTATTGCCAGTGCACCTAAACTTTCTGCACAAAATATTGCCTTTAACGAAGTTGCTCGCCAATCGATTCTCTCTGATCCAGATTTCCATCATGGGCGTTATTTGGAACATGATAGCTATCCAAAACGTGGCTTAATTTTAGCGCGTATGGTTGGCCATATTACCTATCTCTCCGAAGAGGCGATGAAACAGAAATTTGGTCGTGATCTCAAATCAGGCAAATTTATGTACGGCTTTGATGTCGAATTCCAAGTTGAAAGTTATTTACGTTATCAAGGTGAACAATTTAGTCGCAATTTTGATGCAAATACTTACTTGATTATGACCAAGGCCTTGGATTATTTTGATCCATCTCGTGAGTATGAACATTCATTGACTAAAGCAATGAGCAAGCCTAAATGCAAATTTTTGGTGATTTCATTTACTACAGATTGGCGTTTTAGCCCGAGTCGCTCACAAGAATTGGTTGATGCTTTGATTGATAATCATAAACCTGTCAGCTATTTAGATATCGATGCTGAACAAGGGCATGACTCGTTCTTATTCCCAATCCCGCTTTATGTCAAAACACTTCGAGCATTTTTAGGTGGAGAACAACAGTTGCAATCGACACCGCAGGAGCTTCACTAATGCGTATAGATCAACGACTCGCCGAAAAATGGATTAGCCCTAATTCTAGCGTACTAGACTTGGGTTGTGGTGATGGCGAACTGTTGGCTCATATGAGCAAACAGCACAATATTCGTGCTTATGGCTTAGAAATTGATCAAGAAAAGATTGCAATTGCCATCAGTCGAGGGTTAAATATTATCCAACAGGATTTAAACTTGGGTTTAAGCCGTTTTGCCGACCAGTCGTTTGACTCTGTGGTTATGGCACAAGCTTTGCAAGCTGTAGATGCGCCCGATGTATTACTTCGTGATATGGTGCGTGTCGGAAAACAGGCAATTATTACTTTTCCAAACTTTGCGTATTGGAAGACTCGTTCTTTTCTTGCTTTGAAAGGAAAAATGCCTGTTTCTGAAGCTTTACCCTATATGTGGTATAACACCCCAAATATTCATTTATGTACTTTCCGTGATTTCGAAGCCTTATGTGCAGAAAACGGAATTAAAATTATTAATCGACTTGCCGTTAATGGTGACCAACAAGGTAGTGTGCTGAGTAAGCATATGCCGAACCTATTTGGTGAAGTCGCAATTTATCGAGTGAGCGCTCTATGAAAAAGACATTAATCAGCACGTTTTTATTTGGCATAGTCAGCTTTCAAGCGCATGCAGACTATGTTGCTCAACCACAGTCAGTAGCAACACAAGCAGCTAGATACTCTGTGATGAGTATTGGTGAGTTACAAAGCGCTGCAAAAGCTGGTCAAGCTGGTGCGCAGTTTTATCTAGCTACTCGCTATCAATATGGTAAAGATGTCGCTAAAGACGAGAAACAAGCTTTTGCATTGTTTAAGGCTGCTGCCGATCAAGGTATCTCTGCGGCTCAACTGAATGTTGGTCGTATGTATGCAGATGGCATTGGCACAAAGAAAGATGAAGTATTGGCTCGCAAATATTTCGAAAAAGCGGCAAGTAACGGCGACAATCGTGCAAGCTTCAATCTTGCCATGATGGAAGAGCAAAAGAAAAACTACGTAGGTGCGTATCAGTGGTATGAGCTTTCAACACGTGATGGCATGCTCGATACTAAAGTGATTAGTCTTTCTGAAGGTAAGAAAACAGCTTTGGCTGCAAACTTAACTCAAGAGCAAATCCGTACCGCACGAGACCGTGCTGATAAATGGATTCAAGCGCAGTAAACTAGTTTAGATCACCTGATTTATTTAAAAAAACCGACTGTTGAGAGTCGGTTTTTTATTAATAAAGGAATAAAATTGAAAATTTTAACTTGGAACTGTAATGGTGCTTTCAGAAAGAAAATTGAATTATTAAAAGAGATTGATGCAGACATATACATAATTCAAGAATGTGAAAGTGAAGAAAAGTCTCAAGGAACTTATGATAGTTGGCTACCTAATCGAATATGGAAAGGCCATAATAAAAACAAAGGATTAGGAGTTTTTGCTAAAGAGCAATTTAAATTAGAACAGTTATATTGGGAAGATTCAAACCTAGAACTATTCTTACCACTTAAAATCAATGATGACTTTCAATTGTTAGCTGTTTGGACAAAATATGCTAACTCTCCAACATTCCAATACATCGGACAACTATGGAAATATTTACAATTACATAATACAGCTATTGCAACAAAAGCAACTATTATTTGTGGAGATTTAAATAGCAACGCTCAATGGGATGTATGGGATCGTTGGTGGAATCACAGTGATGTGGTCAATCAGCTAAAAACAATGAATATCCATAGTCTTTACCATGAACTAACAAATGAAGAACAAGGCAAGGAAAAGAATTCAACTTTTTTTATGAATCGAAACCAAGAAAAAAATTATCATATCGATTATTTATTTAGTCATACTAGTTTATTCTCTGGAAGAAACTCACATTTTAAAATTTTTGATAAAGATGAATGGCTTCAATATAGTGACCACTTACCAATATTATTCGATCTTAATACTTGAACTAATTTATCTTATTTAAACAATTTTCTATTCTATCTTAAAATAACATATTAAAATCCCACTCAATCTGAGCTGATCTAAAATATATATGTCTACTCCATTATGGCTTAATCAAGGCAGCCTTGTGCTTGCAAGCAATAACAAAGGTAAAATTGCTGAATTTGATCATCTATTTCAACAACTCAATCTACCCGTCGAAATCATTCCTCAAGGCAAACTCAATATCGAAGATGCGATTGAAGATGGTTTAAGCTTTGTTGAAAATGCAATTATTAAAGCTCGCCATGCATCTAAACTTTCAGGCAAACCTGCTATTGCAGATGACTCGGGTTTATGTGTGCCAGTCTTAGATGGTGCACCAGGCATCTACTCTGCACGCTATGCAGGTGAACATGGTAATGACGCAGCTAATAACCAAAAATTATTGGCTGATCTCGCACCTTTCCGTAAAGACGGCGAAGTGATTGAGGGCATGTTTGTTTGCGTATTAGCACTGGTCACACATGCCGAAGATCCATTGCCACAAATCTTTCAAGGCATTTGGAAAGGTGAAATCCTAGAAGCAGCGCGCGGTGAGAATGGGTTTGGCTATGATCCATTGTTCTGGCTACCAGAACTCAATCTTTCAAGTGCTGAACTTAGCAAAGCTGACAAAAATAAAATCAGTCATCGTGGTCAAGCAATGCAGCTGTTTAAAGCAAGTTTGATTTAAAGATCATTTGCCCTAGCTAAAACCTAGGGCAAATTATTTAAATCTAGATTGAATAAAAATACTGAATAATGAGTAAAAACTCACTTCAACGAAACATTGATTACAAACCAAAAAGTAAAAAATTATCTACCAACATACTTAATCTCTTAATGTTTTGTCGCAAAATTGCAATATAAGTGTCACATCTTTGTCATGCCAAACTGTTCAGATATAACCAAAGTTATATAGGAATAGAATTATGGCTGGTTTATCAATTTGGCACGTCGTTATTTTTGCAATTGTGGTGATTTTACTATTCGGTACATCAAAGCTTAAAAATTTAGGCAAAGATGTTGGTGGTGCTGTTAAAGATTTCAAAAAGTCTATTAAAGAAGATGAAGTTACTGCGCCACTCAATGAGCCTCGTACCATTGATGCTCAAGTTAAAAATGCTGAAAGCTCAGTAAAAAGCTAAGCGAGCGGAATTATGCTGAACTTGGGAATGACTGAGATTTTTTGCTTTGCAGTTATTGCATTGCTGGTGCTCGGTCCTGAAAAGCTCCCTGAAGCTGCGCGTTTTGTGGCGAAGTGGTATGGAAAAATCAAGAAGTTTATCAACAACGTTCAGAATGAGATTGATCGTGAGCTAAAACTTTCTGAGTTCCGCGAAGAAATGCAAAAAGAAATTGAAAAGATTACTGAGCTTGAACGTCGGCTACAAAAACAATTAGATGAATTAAAAACTCAAAATCATGAGGTAGAGACTGCGCCATCAGTAACTAAACCTCAAAATTCGATTCGCTATGTGCCATATCACTCAAGTTCTATTATTCCTTTTTGTGTTCAATACCAAAAATCATCTGTGATTGGTATGGAAGCATACCCATCGTTGAATCAGTTTGATAACGAATTAAAGATTGCCGTATGAGCCAATTACCATCAACTTCAGTCAGTGCTGAAAGCCTTGAACAAATGCCTGTGATGCAACATTTGATTGTGTTGCGCCAATACCTGTTTAAGATCGTTGGCGTGACGATTTTTCTATTTTTCTGTTTATTGCCCTTTAGAAACCAGACCTATCAATGGCTGTCTGAACCGCTAAGGCAGCAATTGCCAGCCACTTCAAGCATGATCGCCACAGATGTCACGGCGACATTTATGGCACCGTTTAAACTCAATTTATTCGTTGCATTTATGCTGGCAATGCCCTATATCATTTATCAAATTTGGTCATTTATAAAACCTGCGCTATATGAAAAAGAACAACATTTAGCGATTCCTTTGCTATTTGGCAGCATTCTTTTATTCTACTTAGGTGTCGCATTCGCCTATTTCATTACCCTACCTGCTATTTTGCATTTCTTTATTAGTGTGTCTCCTGAAACTGTTGCACCTATGACAGATATTAATAGTTATCTGAGCTTCTGCTTAAAACTATTCTTGGTTTTTGGTTTTACCTTTGAAATTCCAATTATTACTCTAGTGCTGATTTTGATTGGTGTCGTGAGTACACAAAGCCTCATTGAAAAACGCCGTTTTATTGTTGTTGGATGCTTTTTCGTGGCGATGTTTGTTACCCCACCTGATGCTTTATCCATGATTATGCTGGCTGTTCCGATGTGGATGCTCTTTGAAATCGGTTTACTTTTTGGAAAAATATTAGAAAAGCGTAAAGCAGTTTCAGAATAATAATATCTCTGTTGAATCCCTGAATAATCTCAGGGATTTTTTTATTTTAAAATTATATTTTTCATAGATTTATAAAAATTAAATTGTCTTCAAACTGCCTTAAAAGTGTCAAAAAAATGTCATCTATCAAGCATAAAATCAATCTAGATTTATTTACCATTTATTAAAGATATGGATTTATTATGACAACCAATACAAATCAGCCAAGTCGTCGTGATATTTTAAAGTGGTTCGCGGGTGTTCCGTTTTTACCACTCGGGGCAATGGGCACAGCAGCAGCTTTAGCAGGTTGCAATGATAATAACGATACTACCGTTACCCCAACCGTACCTGCTGCAAAATTTAAAAATGCAAAATTTACACCTATGGCGGCACCTTCAACTGTACCAGAGATGGCTACAACTTCAGTTAAATCTGCTTTGACGATTACGTGGGATGACAATACAACCACCGAGTACAAACTGGGTTATCAGGAGTTTTTCCGTACAGGTGCGGAAGTTGATAACATTGATGGTGGAAAAATCATTGCAGGTAGTTATTATGATATTAATAATCAACCGATTAAAGATACTTCTGTAATCGGTCAAGAACGCCAGTTTTTCTCTGACTCTCCTGATGGTTCATCTTTAATCCACATCAATGGCGCTTCTGTATCTGGTGTGGCTAACCCTGTATTCCACGTTGTTCAATTTGAATACACGACTAAAAATCTGGCAAATCAAAGTATGTACGGCAAGTTGCCATCACCAATTGCGGTGCTTACGCTGGATCAGGATCAAAAGACGGGTCATCTGGCATTGAAGAAATACCACAATGTCGATATGTCTAAAGTTCATGGTCTATGGATCACCTGTGGTGCTAGCCTTTCTCCGTGGAATACTCACCTTTCCAGTGAAGAATATGAGCCTGATGCATTTGACCAAATCGGTTCAGATCTGGCAATGCTCAAAGCATATAGTAAAAATCTATATGGCAATGAAAATACTGCAAATGCCTATAACTATGGTCATTTGCCAGAAATTATTCTTGATGGTAAAGGTCGTGCTAAGGCAGTTAAACACTACTGCTTAGGTCGTATTTCACATGAACTGATTCAAGTCATGCCAGATAACCGCACTGTAATCATGGGTGACGATTACACTAACGGTGGTTTCTTCATGTTTATTGCAGACAAAGAAAAAGACTTATCTGCTGGAACATTATATGTTGCGAAATACACATCAGAATTGAATGAGACCTCTACCGCCGCAATCAAATGGATCAAGTTAGGTCATACTGATAGTAAGACCATCGAAGACCTCGTGAATGTTCGAGGAATCAAATCTGAAAACATTATGGAAAGCTTGAAAACAGCACCAGCTGATTTAACAGGTTATACCAAGATTGTGTTAGATGGAAAATCGCTGTGGGTTAAACTGAAAGAAGCCAACAATGGCTTTAGCAAAGCTGAGATTGAGCTTGCTGCTGCATTCCTAGAAACACATCGATATGCTGCCCTAAAAGGCGGTAGTATGGCTTTCACAAAAATGGAAGGTACTACCGTAAATATTAAAGATAAAGTTGCTTACTCTGCACTTGCCAATATTCAAGAATCAATGATTGGTGGAAATGCAGCTTGGGTTGAATCACATAATGTTAAGTTTAAGAGCACGCTAAAAGCAGGTGGTATCCTTGGACATGACCTCAAAGGTAGCCAAGTTGATCATCTTAACAATGTGATCAATAGTGAATGGACACCTTACCAAAGCCATATGGTTCTTATGGGTAAAGATATTACTGTGGATAGCTTAGGTAACACGGCAGATCCAAATAATATTGCAAGCCCAGACAATTTAAAATTCTCTGAAACTTTACGCACATTATTCATTGGTGAAGACAGTGGTAACCATACCAATAACTTCCTATGGGCATATAATGTTGATACTAAGTCTTTAGATCGTATCCTCTCTACTCCAGCAGGTGCTGAATCAACAGGCTTACATGCGGTGGATTCGGTCAACGGCTGGACTTATATCATGAGCAATTTCCAGCATCCAGGCGACAGCTCAAAGATTCCAGCAGATGTAAAAACAGCAGTGCTAAAAAACTATAGCAATGGCTTTAGCGCATGCGTGGGCTATATCACGGCGGATGTTTTGCCATCGGTTGAAAAGACAACCTCTGCTAAATAAATTTGGTTGATAAAAAATACCGACAGCCTTGTCGGTATTTTTATTTCCATAGATCTGCTTTCATTTCGATAATACGCCCCTGCTGCTCACCTTGCTGTGTTTTCTCTAGCCAATGCCATTGTTTTGAATCAAGCCTTAAGAAGTTTGAACAGCGTGTGCCATAAATTGGGCTTTGGATAAAAGTCGAGGACAGCAACGCTTCCATCTCCACACTAATCCCTGTATCAGGTAACAAATCTGGAATAATTTTTCGTTCATCTTCCAAAATATCCCAGACTGAATATTGCAAATCAGATTCTGTAATCGTTGATTGTTGCAACATTGGTAAAAATTCTTGCGTATAGCGTTTACGTAAATGTTTGGTTTTCTCCCAATCTTCTGACATTAAACCGTTGGAAACAACATAAACACCATTCGCTAAGACTTGTGGTGCTTCCCCCCGATTACTCATATAAACCGCTTGCTCTCGATCACCGATAAACAAATTAAAACCAGCGTAGTCCTGTTGTTGCTGTTCTAATTGTTGTGCAAAACGAAAGGGGGCTAAATCACTTTCTAAAAAAGACTGGATTAAATGTCCACGTGAAGTTGAATATTGGTTCTTATCTCGTCCATTGCGAAAATTAGTCACGATTGCCCAACGCCCAGACTCAGTGACCCCCATCCATGCCCCACCTGACTGTAAATCTTGCCCAGCAATTATCGAACTGTGATCCCATCGATGTAAAACAGTACTTGGTCGATGATAAAATTCATCACGATTTGAAATTAAACACAAGGGCATATCATCAAGAACATACCATGCAAAAGCGACAATACACATTGATCCTGTTTTCACTCATTTAGCGTCTGTTGACTTTCACATTGAATGTACAACATTTTTCACATCATTCCGCTACAATCTGCTCAAAACTTAATTTCAAATTCTAAATTGAGGAACAGCAATGCTGACCTATCCAAATATTGATCCAGTGGCACTGAGTTTAGGGCCAGTCAAGGTACACTGGTACGGATTGATGTATCTCTTGGCATTTTTATGCGCTTGGGGCTTAGCCTCTTATCGTGCTAAACAACGTGATGGTTGGACTGCCGATATGGTCTCCGATCTGGTGTTTTATGGCGCTCTAAGCGTCGTACTTGGTGGTCGTATTGGCTATGTCTTGTTTTATGAGTTTGGCAAATTCTTAGAAAACCCGCTTTGGTTATTCCAAGTCTGGACAGGTGGAATGAGCTTTCACGGCGGTTTCTTGGGTGTCATGATCGCCATGCTATTCTGGTGTAAGAAATATCAGAAAACATGGTTTCAAACCTTGGACTTTATTGCACCCTGTGTACCGACAGGTTTGATGTTTGGTCGTATCGGTAATTTTATTGGTGGTGAATTGTATGGTCGTCAAGTTCAAGACCTTAGCTATCCATTTGGTATGATTTTTCCAACTGATCCTTTAGGTTTAGTTCGCCATCCGTCGCAAATTTATCAAGCGCTCTGTGAAGGTCTGATTCTATTTATCATACTTTGGTGGTTTAGTGCTAAACCACGTCCCCGTATGGCGGTTTCAGC
Organism: Acinetobacter sp. 5862; assembly: GCF_024494585.1. Classification (NCBI taxonomy): domain Bacteria; kingdom Pseudomonadati; phylum Pseudomonadota; class Gammaproteobacteria; order Moraxellales; family Moraxellaceae; genus Acinetobacter; species Acinetobacter sp. 5862. The sequence goes on along the minus strand of NZ_JANHGP010000024.1, from coordinate 5,713 downwards.
ATTATTCCTAATGGGCTACGGAGTTGCACGTTTCTTTATGGAGTTCTTCCGTCAGCCCGATGCAGATCAAGGTTTTATTCTATTCGGTTGGATGACCAAAGGTCAGATTCTCACTGTACCAATGTTACTGATTGGACTGTGGATGATGTGGTATGCCTATCAGAAAAAAATCTACGATTGGCAAATTAAAAAATAAAATAATGGGAGCAGATGCTCCCATTTTTAGATCTAAACTTTTCCTAACAACGCTTTTACGACATCACCTAAACGTTTACCTTGCGCTTCGCATAATACTTTTTCATCTGCACTCAAACTTTGATCATGACGAGGGCCACTGACATGACTTGCCCCATAAGGTGTACCGCCTGTTTTTGTATTGGATAATGCAGGGATTGAGTTGGGTAAGCCCAGTATCACCATGCCATGATGAAATAATGGCGGCAACATGCTAAGCAAAGTACTTTCCTGCCCACCATGCATCGAGCCAGAGGAAGTAAAAACACATGCTGGTTTATTATGCAAAGCGCCATTCAACCATAAACTCGTGGTTTGATCCCAAAAGTATTTCATCTCGCTCGCCATATTACCAAAGCGAGTAGGTGAACCAAGTGCCAAACCTGAGCAATACGTCAAATCATCTAAAGTACAATAAACATCCCCCTCTGCAGGAATGCTCGGTTCTGCTTGGGTAACAACAGTTGCGAGATTAGGAACGGTTCGAATACGAGCTGTGATACCAGAAGACTCAATTCCATCGGCAATTAGATGGGCCATTTCTCGAGTTGAACCATATTTACTGTAATAAAGAACAAGAACGTAAGGTTGCATCACTTTAATAAATTTTGTTAAAAAGAACACTATACGACATTTTTCCTCTTTTTAGCTGTAGTCAATGCTGTGCTAACACAGGATTTTATTAAAAATAACTAGGATAGAACCCATGATCTTAAATCGTTATCTAAAAAATCTGCCTTTTTTAGAAAAAACATGGTTTCAATTTATTGTATTTGTGTTACGGCGTTTCGAAGCTGATCGCTGTAGAGAACAAGCTGGAGGGCTCACCTACACTACTTTGTTTGCAGTTGTTCCGATGCTGACCGTTTTCTTAGTCATTATCTCCTCAATTAAAGCTTTAGAGCCTGCTCGACAACAACTACAGCAATTGATTTACAGTAATTTTTTACCAAAAAGTACCATTGCCTTTGACAAAGCATTGAACGCATTTACAGATAAATCCAGTAATCTCACAATTATTGGGGTGCTATTTCTGTTTGTGACCACCGTACTTATGCTCACCTCAATCGAAAATGTCTTTAATCGTATTTGGCGTGTCAAAGAAACTCGAACAGGTCTTGTTGGTTTTATGCGTTATTGGACAATAATCTCTTTAGGTCCAATCATTCTAGGCAGTGCTTTTGTACTTTCATCTACTGTCGCCTCAATGAATATTCTGAGCAATAATTTTGCGGGCTATCAATTAGATGGCTCCTTCCTTTTATGGCTTATTTCATTCCTACTTACAATTGTTGGCTTTTTCATTCTTTACTGGACCATTCCTAATCGTAGCGTCCCTATTCTTTCCGCTGTTATTGCTGCATGTTTTAGCGCAACAGTATTTGAAATTTTAAAAAATTTCTTTGGCTGGATTATGAGTAATTTCACCAGTTATGAAATTGTGTATGGTGCTTTTGCTGCTGTTCCAATCTTCCTTCTGTGGATTTATTTGTCTTGGAACATTATCTTATTAGGCGTAGAAATCAGTTATGCACTGACTGCTTTTCATTCAGATAAAGAACAAAAGCGTCATCCTATCTTAATGTTATTAGACATATTGGAGTTATTTTATAAAAAGCAACAAATTGGAGAAAGTGTCAGTGAACAAGAACTTCTCGGGATTATTGGACGTGGTGAATTAGGACGTTTACCTGCATATATCTTACAGTTAGAAAAACAGAATTTAGTCAAACGTACAGACAACGATGAGTATGTATTGGCTAGAAATCTTGCGCAAGTCGATTTCTGGAGCTTTTTTACAGCACTCCCTTATCCCCTGCCATTACGTCATGATGTCGCCAATATCCATCAAGATGATGAATGGATGGAACGACTTGGCCCAGCCCTCATCGAGAGTAATGATTATTTAGCTGCAAAACTTTCGATTCCTCTTTCGACGATCTTTGAACAGAAGTAAAAGAAAAGACCTCAACTGAGGTCTTTCTTTTACTATCTCGCTTATACGAAATTAGGTAGACGCTATTTATTAACAGCACGTGTTTTTAATCATTATGCTTGAACAAATGTATCCCAATCATATTCTCCTGATTGGGTTATTAGTTTCATGGTTAATTGATCATTTGGGTGTAATGCCCCGACGCCAGCAGGCGTACCCGTCATAATGACATCACCCGCTTCCAAACTAAATGACTGATTAATTTCAACCAATAATGCACCAATATCAAAAATCATGTCTTGGCTAAAACCATGTTGGCGTTCAACGCCATTAATCATTAAAACAAGCTCTAACTCTTGTAAATCGCCAATTTCATCCGCTTCAACCCAGTCTGCCAAGATACATGCACCGTCAAAAGCTTTTGCTCGCTCCCAAGGCTGCCCTTTCGCTTTTAAGTCATTCTGCAAATCACGTAAAGTTAAATCCAATCCTAATGTCACAGCACCAATCGCTTCTAAAGCTTTGCTTGGATTGGTTTCCTGCGACAATGGGTGTGCGATCTGCAAACAAATTTCACATTCAAAATGACATTCACCCAAAGCCTGATTCCAACGGGCACCTTGGGCTAAGCTACTCAAACTACTTGGTGGTTTGATAAATAAAATTGGGCGATCAGGAATTGCATTACCTAGTTCTTTCGCATGTTCAGCATAATTCCTGCCTACACAAACAATTTTTGACGGACGTGTGCTCATAAAAGCTCCTTGTTCCTTAAATCGCGAATGAAGTTATTTTTTAAAACTATTTTCAAATTTGGTTTGATCTGCTGGATCATTGAATGAACGCTTTGGAACAATAATGACGGTATGATTCTTCAGCTCTAACATATACGTGAGCTTTCCAACTGCAAAAGATTGCACCTCAGCATACTGCGCTATTTGCTTTTTACCTGTTGAATAAAGTTCAAAATGATCTTGATAGAGGTCAATTCCCTGCTCACTTTTTCCAAATTGGTAGCGAACAAATTGACGTTTAAACAACATCGGTAACAACCAATAGCGCATCAATCCTTGCATAATCAGAAAAAAAGCACCTAATGCAACGTAATAACGACCAACGTCTGAGAAACCTAAATAGATTCCCCAACCAATAATTGCAATACTAATAACAGGTGTTAGAAAACGACTAAAGGTCTTTTTACCAAAAGTGACAAGAGCAAAACCATCTTGTGATTCTTCTAAATTAAGATAATAGCGCACAGATACAGTTGGACGTTGTTCAGACATTTTTGATTTCTAAGATTTGAAAAAACTCATCTATTAGAACATAAATGACTTGAGCGTAAATCAGATTTATAGCGATTTTATACAAAATTCAAATACGGCGTAGCACTACTCTAAGTTGCTTTTTAACAAAGAGATGGAATTTCTAATTCAGTAATAATCAAATTACACTTAACTGATCAACATTAACCGCTATAAGTATTTACTTGCATAGATAACGCTTTGTCTAAGGTTTCGATGCTCAAGAAAGTTTTACACAATACGACTGTTTTTTAAACAAAAAAACTTTTATTAATAGCAAGGCTCTATGATTTACTGATGAATGCCACTGACTATATCACTAAGAAAAATCAAAGGAATGTGATGTTTTATTTGAATGGATTTATATTAACGACTCTTGTTTTTAGCATAACGCAAACTTGCTTTGCACAAATGCTGACTTGGAATGACAATATCCCAAGCGCTTTACAACCTTTTCAAAATAACCCCCAGCTTTTGGCAAGCTACACGCAAAATAATATTTTCATTTATGCGCATCCAACAACTAAAACTAACCTCCCCACTCTCAAATCCAATTCACAACAAAACGCCAGTTTTACATCCGCAGCACTTATTGTTCCTACCAATGTACAACAGGTTAGTAAGACCCTGACTGACTTTAATCACTATGTCGGTCTATTTCCAACACTTAAATCGGCCAAAATACTAGAACAATCTGGCAATACTGTAAAAATGAAATATCGTGTCTCCATTCCAACGCCTATTCCAGTGCTCAATTTTAATGAAGACGTTACCTTACAGCATCAGATTAAATCGAACAGTATTTCCAGTTTAGTGATTGATTCTCCTATTCCATACGGTTTAGGAAAGTTTGAATGGTTTGCCTTAGATGATCATCGAACTTTAATTACGCTCACCCAGTGGGGAGATTTAAATCAACCTAAAGGTTTTATTTTTAAAAAAATTCTGAATGCGATTCCAGAGGTCAAATTAGGGATTCCGAGCTCAACCAATGCTTTTATCCTAGAATCACTTCGAACACGCTTTATTAAACAGAATATCGTTGCCTTAAATTCAGGACAAATAGCAAGCCCTCAATTAAATGAAGCTCAATTGGCTAAGATTGCACAACTGAGTCAAAATGCACAGCAACCCATTAGCTTTCTGCATGCTCCAACCAGCATCATGTACACCCATGGACGTGAAGCCATGCGCTTCACCACCACCTATCAATTTTATCAACAGCCAACACAGCAATTAAATAAATGGTTAAACCCTTTAGCCTATCAAGAATTATTTCCAAGACAAATCAAGAAAATCATCACCTCTCCAATCCAAAATCAGGGTCAAGATGCGGATATTCAAGTGAATGTGGGTTTAGGTGTGATTAATATTCCTTTTGCATTTAAGCTGCATTTCAACTATCCAAATACTGTTGAAAATAACTTTTATGCCAATGGTGGTGATTTACGATTGATTAAAGGAAAAATGGTTGCTACAGAATTGAATCACGGAAGTTTATTTAAAATAACCAGTTCAATGAAAATTGATGAAAAAGCACCCTTTTTATTAAGGGCTATGCGAAGTTTACCCTATCATGATGTACTCCCCGCAGTTGGTGGTAATACTGTGTTTGTTCAGAAAATTAAAGCAAAAATGTAAGGCACAAAAAAACCGCATTTAAGCGGTTTTTTTCACTTTATCTTTCGATAAATTCAAATTGGTGCGCTCAGAGAGATTCGAACTCCCGACCCCTTAGTTCGTAGCCAAGTGCTCTATCCAGCTGAGCTATGAGCGCATATTTGATGGAGCGCATTATACGCATTTTTCCCCTATTGATAAGTGTTTTTTAATAAAATAGAAATCAAATGGTGATAGATTGATCGTTACAAGTTTACAACGCAAGAGTTATTATATTTAAAAACAACATAAACAACTGATTTTATTGTTAATAAAAAATGAAGAGCCTTAATTTGAACATCAAATAGATATTTTATAGTTTAACTACTCCAACTTACAGGCACAAAAAAACCGCAATTAAGCGGTTTTTTCTATTAAGTTGGTGCGCTCAGAGAGATTCGAACTCCCGACCCCTTAGTTCGTAGCCAAGTGCTCTATCCAGCTGAGCTATGAGCGCATTACTTATATCGCCAATTTAGGCATGTGTTACTTTAAATCTTTACTTGGTGCGCTCAGAGAGATTCGAACTCCCGACCCCTTAGTTCGTAGCCAAGTGCTCTATCCAGCTGAGCTATGAGCG
>NZ_JANHGP010000020.1:0-54091 GCF_024494585.1 Acinetobacter sp. 5862 | reverse complement strand
CGGGAGCTGGATTTGAACCAACGACCTTCGGGTTATGAGCCCGACGAGCTACCAGACTGCTCCATCCCGCATCAACAACATCACTGCATACACCAAACTTACTGGTTATTAAGCTTGGTGCGGAAGGGGGGACTTGAACCCCCACGCCCGAAAGCACTACCACCTCAAGGTAGCGTGTCTACCAATTCCACCACCACCGCAGCTTTGTGGGACGCATTCTATTACTTTAACTATAAAAAGGAAAGTGCTAATTCAACTTATTGAGTTGTTTTAGGTGCGTTTGATGAAGTTTCAGGCGATGTTACTGGTGCAGAGGTCGTGGTTTGAGCAGATTTCAAGCTATACGCATCAGCTGTTTGTTTTTTTGCAAAAACAGCCAAAGTTAAACTCGTAGCAAAAAACAAGGCTGTAAAAATTGCAGTTAAACGAGTTAAAAAGTTACCCGCTCCCGAGGCACCAAATACCGTAGCAGCACCACCGCCACCAAACGACGCCCCTGCCTCAGCACCCTTACCTTGTTGCACTAAAACCAATCCAATAATCATAATTGCTAAAATGATATGTACAACGAGTATAAAACTATACATTTCTACTTCCTATTATTTGCTTTGAGCAAATGCTTTTGCAATTTGATAAAAAGATTGTGCATTGAGTGATGCACCTCCAACCAAAGCGCCATTAATATCAGGACATGCAGCCAACTCAACAGCATTTTCGGCTTTGACACTACCGCCATACAATATAGCCATGTTTGTACCGAATGATGTAATTTGTTTTAAGCCTTCACGTATTTTTGCATGCATTGCTTGAGCATCCGCAGGTGAAGCTGTCTTCCCTGTTCCAATTGCCCAAATCGGCTCATACGCTATCACAATATTTTGCCATTGTTCAGCTTTAACGACGGATGCAATATCACAAATTTGTTGTAATACCACTTGCTCAGCAGCGCCTTGCTCACGCTGCTCTAAGCTTTCGCCAACGCAATAGATCACCGTCAAACCTGCATTTAATGCATTTTGCAGTTTTGCTTTTAAAATATTGACGTTATCACCAAACAATTCACGGCGCTCAGAGTGTCCAATCAACACATATTCAACCTGGCTATCTTTTAATAGCTCCGCACTTACCTCACCTGTGTAAGCACCAGTACCTGCCACACGAGAAAGATCCTGAGCCACAGTATAAATGGCTCTAGTTGCATCTTTTAACTGAGCATGAACACCACTCAAGGCAATCGTCACGGGCGCTACACCAATATGACATTGCTCAGGAGAAATATTGTCCTGTTGTAGTAACTGCTTAAATTCTTCTATTAATTGGAAAGCACTCGCATGCATTGGATTCATTTTCCAATTGCCAATAACCCAAGGGGTAATCGCCGAATTCGACATACTTCGCCCACCTACAACTAATTTATAAAAAATGCTGTATATTTTACACGTATTTTTATAAAATTCAGTTTTTCTTTTCAGTTTAAGTTTCAACCAACAAAAAATAGATCTAAAAATTCTCGTCTCTTTTACATATATATGTCGATTTTTTACAATCGTTTGCTTTATTTCTAACGAAGGCTACTCTTTAAATCTGAAATTAATTTGTAAAAAAATCGATCAGTTCAAGTTTTTCAATATGAACCAAGTAAAAAACAACACTTTCTATAGTAGTATTTTTACGTAACAAAAGTATAATTTTGAGAATAGCTATTATAACCATATTGTGAGTAAGGCGGACAGATGTCAGGATTACATACGTCTCCAAAGTTTTCGGGGTTCATTCGACGTTTAGTTGAAGATGGTCATATGACTGCTGCAAATATGCAGAATGCAATTGATGCAGCCAAGAAAGCCAAACAAGATATTGTTGCTCATTTAATCGAACAACATCGTCTTTCTCCACTTACCATTGCAGAAAGCATCTCTGTAGAATTTGGCGAACCACTTTTTGATTTGGCGGTTTACGATGTTGGATTATTACCTCGAGAATTAACCGACAATAAACTCATACAAAAACATCGTGTTGTTCCGTTAACACAACGTGGACAAATTTTGTATGTTGCTACGAGCAATCCAACCAATATTGATGCATTAGATGCAATTCGTTTCAATACCAAACTTAATATTGAACCAATTATTGTTGAGCATACTAAACTTGAAAAGTTAATCGAACAACATTTTGGTGATTCAAGTAGTTTCGATTTTGGTGACAGTGAGGACTTCGACTTAGATATTGATGTTAATCAAGATTCACCTCAAGAAGATGATGACGCATCACCGCAAGGTGACGAATCCCCAATTGTCAAATATATTAATAAGCTTTTAATTGATGCAATTCGCATGGGCGCATCAGATTTACATTTTGAGCCCTATGAAAAAATGTACCGTGTGCGTTATCGTGTTGATGGTGTGCTCCGTCAAATCGCTACACCTCCTTTACAAATGGCAACCCGCTTAGCTTCTCGTTTAAAAGTCATGTCTCAAATGGATATCTCTGAAAAACGAATGCCTCAAGATGGTCGTATTAAACTCAAATTGTCAAAAACCAAAGCCATCGATTTCCGTGTAAACTCTTTACCCACACTGTTTGGGGAAAAATTAGTACTACGTATTTTGGATCCATCAAGCGCTATGCTCGGAATTGAAGCATTAGGCTATGAAGATGATCAAAAAGCATTATTCATGGAAGCACTTGAAAAGCCTCAAGGAATGCTACTGATTACAGGTCCAACAGGTTCGGGTAAAACCGTATCGCTATATACTGGTTTAAATATTCTAAACACTGAGGATACTAATATTTCAACAGCGGAAGATCCTGTTGAAATTAACTTAGAAGGCATCAACCAAGTCAACGTGAATCCCAAAACGGGGTTAACTTTCTCTGCTGCACTGAAAGCTTTTCTACGTCAAGATCCAGATGTAATCATGGTCGGTGAGATTCGTGACCTTGAAACTGCTGAAATTGCAATTAAAGCAGCTCAGACAGGTCATATGGTAATGTCAACATTACACACCAACAGCGCACCTGAAACTTTAACTCGTTTGCGTAATATGGGGGTACCCTCATTCAATATTGCAACCTCAGTCAATCTTGTCATTGCACAACGTTTAGCACGACGTTTATGCTCACAATGTAAAGCACCAGTTGATATACCTAAGCAAAGTCTCATTGAACTTGGATTTACTGAACAAGACTTAGCCAATCCAGATTTACAGATCTTTCAACCGATTGGCTGTGCGGAATGTCGAGAAGGGTACAAAGGACGTGTAGGTATCTATGAGGTGATGAAAGTCACCCCTGCAATTTCTCAAATCATCATGGAAGATGGTAACGCACTGCAAATTGCAGCAGCATCAGAACAAGCTGGTTTTGACAATCTGCGTCGTTCAGGTCTAAAAAAAGTGATGCAAGGTATTACTTCTTTGCAAGAAATTAACCGAGTAACAAGTGAATAAAATCAATAAAAAGGATTAAGAATCATGGCAGCGAAAAAAGCGCAAATGATGCCTACTTTTGCTTATGAAGGGGTAGATCGAAAAGGCGCCAAAATTAAAGGGGAATTACCAGCACGCAACATGGCCTTAGCAAAGGTCACATTACGCAAACAAGGGGTCACAATTAAAACCATTCGAGAAAAACGCAAAAATATTCTTGAGGGTTTGATGAAGAAGAAAGTAACGACCTTAGATATTACGGTCTTTACTCGTCAATTAGCAACCATGATGAAAGCAGGGGTACCTCTCGTCCAAGGTTTTGAGATTGTTGCAGAGGGTTTAGAAAATCCAGCAATGCGTGAGGTTGTACTTGGTATCAAAGGTGAAGTAGAAGGTGGTAATACTTTTGCAGGTGCTTTACGCAAGTATCCACTTTATTTTGACAATCTTTTTTGCTCATTAGTTGAATCTGGTGAACAATCAGGTGCGCTTGAAACAATGTTAGATCGTGTTGCGATTTATAAAGAAAAAAGCGAACTTTTAAAACAAAAAATTAAAAAAGCTATGAAATATCCAATCACTGTTATCTGTGTTGCAGTAATTGTAACTATTATTCTCATGGTTAAAGTTGTTCCTGTATTCGAAAGTGTCTTTTCATCCTTTGGAGCTGATTTACCAGCATTCACAAAAATGGTTGTAAATATGTCCAATTGGATGCAAAAATATTGGTTTATTCTAATTATTATAATTGGGGCAATTATTACTTGCTTCCTAGAAGCAAAAAAGCGCAGCAAAAAATTTCGAGATGGTTTGGACCATCTAGCTCTTAAGCTTCCAATATTTGGTGACCTAGTCTATAAAGCAATTATTGCGCGTTATAGTCGAACACTTGCTACTACTTTTGCAGCAGGTGTACCTTTAATTGATGCTCTAGAATCTACAGCAGGTGCAACCAATAATGTTATTTATGAAAATGCTGTCATGAAAATTCGTGAAGATGTGGCAACAGGACAACAACTACAATTTGCAATGCGAGTTTCCAATCGCTTTCCAGCTATGGCAATCCAAATGGTTGCAATCGGTGAAGAATCTGGTGCTCTTGATAGCATGTTAGATAAAGTAGCAACTCATTTTGAAAATGAAGTTGATAATGCAGTCGATGGTCTTACTTCAATGATGGAACCTTTAATTATGGCAATTTTAGGTGTACTTGTTGGTGGTCTAGTCATTGCAATGTATCTCCCAATTTTCCAAATGGGTTCTGTCGTATAATGCTAGAGATCATTTCTTATTTTATCCAAAATCCAACTGCATTATACGTCGCAGTTGGACTTTTAAGTTTATGCATTGGTAGTTTTTTAAATGTCGTCATCTATAGAACACCAAAGATGATGGAACAAGAATGGCATCATGAATGCCAAATATTATTACACCCAGAACAACCCATAATAGACGAAACAAAATTAACCTTAAGCACCCCACCATCTACATGTCCAAAATGTAAATCTCCTATTCGCTGGTATCAAAATATTCCTGTAATGAGTTGGTTAATACTTCGTGGAAAATGTGGTTCCTGCCAGAATCCAATTAGTATTCGCTATCCATTGGTTGAACTTCTCACCATGGTTTGTTCATTAATCGTTGTGGCGGTATTTGGTGCAACCATTCAGATGCTCTTTGGCCTGATTCTAACCTGGGTACTCATTACACTCACCTTTATTGACTTTGATACACAACTCCTTCCTGACCGCTTCACGCTGCCATTGGCAGCACTCGGCTTGGGAATTAACAGCTTTGTACTCTACACAACTGCCAGTTCAGCGATTTGGGGCTATTTGATTGGTTTTCTATGCTTATGGGTGGTTTACTATATCTTTAAACTCGTCACAGGCAAGGAAGGCATGGGCTATGGTGATTTCAAGCTTTTAGCCGCACTCGGGGCTTGGATGGGGCCAATGATGCTACCTCTAATTGTGCTACTCTCTTCAGTTGTTGGTGCAATTATTGGTATTATTTTGATAAAAATGCGTGGTGAAAACCAACCATTTGCATTTGGTCCTTATATTGCAATTGCTGGTTGGATTGCATTTTTATGGGGAAATCAAATTATGAAAATATATCTAGGTGGATAATATGAGTTTTATCTTGGGCATTACTGGTGGCATTGGTAGTGGCAAATCAGCAGCTACGCAATGGTTTGAATCCCAAGGAATTGTTGTAGTCGATGCAGATATTGTAGCTCGTGAAGTGGTTGAACTAGGCCAACCTGCTTTGAAAGAAATTCAACTTTCTTTTGGAGACTGGGTGTTACTAGAAGATGGCAATCTGAATCGACGTGCACTTCGTGAACACATATTCCAGTTTCCAGAAGCGCGAGAAACACTCGAAAAGATCACTCACCCTGCTATACGCCAATCCATTATCCAGCAGTTACAACAGGCAGAAAGCCCTTATGTCATTTTAGTTTCACCTCTTCTCTTTGAAACTAATCAGCATGAACTTGTGCATCACACCTTACTCATCGATGCAAATGAACAAACACAACTACAACGTGCAAGTCAAAGAGATGGACAAAATGAAGAACAAATCCGAAAAATTATCTCGGTACAAATGCCTCGTACCCAAAAGCAATTACTCGCAAATGATATTGTTATGAATGATGGTTTACTTGAGCACCTTCACCACCAACTAAAACCATTACATCTAAAATATCTACAAAGCGCTGAGCAAGCATTTTAATCCTGCTTCTGTTGCGCCAGTCGTTCACTCAGCGTGTCTTTTTTAAACCAGCGCCACGGCTGTAATGCACCAAAACCCATTCCGACTAAACCACAAACAATCGCTGCATTTAGAGGCTCATCAAGCAGTGGAACAGCAATCACAGCTGCAATAAAAGGTGCCAAAGTAACAATACTCCCCGTTTTAAAGGCACCTAAACGCTCAATCGCAGCAACATAGGTCAATGTCGCAATAATTACGACCAATACACCATGAAATAAACCTTGAATGACTAAATGAATGGGTTCTGCTTCTTGAAAATGTTTTGGAACAAATAAAACATAGGCAGGTAAATAAATAATCGCTGACCAAATTGCCACGCTTGCCATGGAATGCCAAGCCGATAATTTCCATTGTTTAAGCAATACCGTAAAAATTCCCCACCAAACAGCGCTGATAAAAAAAAGTAAATCGCCTAAGCCAAAAGCGGTCGCTTGATCACGCAGCATCAGATAGCTCATCAATACAAGCGCACTTGACATGATGCTAAGACTCAACCAAGTATGTTTATCAAAAGGTTGTCTAAACAACAAATAAGCAGCAACTGCCGTACATAGAGGAATACAGCCATTTAAGAAAATTGCAGCATGGGCTGCTGGTGCTTGCAAAAAAGCAGTATAAACGGTCAGACAGTAAGCTAAACCACCTGTTAAGGCTAAAATGACTGGACGTGGATGCCACAGAAATGCCAAATCTTTTTTATACACCAGCACAGGCATGAGAATGATAAAAGCAATCGCAAAACGCATGGCCACCAAGTCCCAGGCACTGACATGCCAGTGCAGATTTAAACGGGAGAGAATGGTAAAACCACCCCAGATGCACATGGTGATACAGACCAACAGATAGCCTTGCGTGCGAGCAGTCATTTTTAATTACATTGACGATAATTGTGTGAATTATACAGCATTACGCTGACGGCATGCCTCATAAAGTGCCATGCCTGTTGCCACACTGACGTTTAAACTTTGTAAATCACCAGACATGGGGATATACACGGTTTGGTCACATTGCGACTGGGTGATCGGTCTTAAGCCTGTATCTTCCGCACCCATGACAATCACCACGGGACCATTAAAATCACACTGTTGAATAGGCAATGCCTTTTCGTCCAGCATAGTGCCAATCACACGGCTATGTGTAGTCTCTTTAAGATGTGCCAATGTTCGGGCCAAATTGGTGACCTGAATAAACTTCACTTTCTCAGCACCACCTGCGGCAACCTTACGTGCCGTCGGAGTTAAACTAGCCGAACGATCACGCGGTACAATCACCGCCTGAACCCCCATTGCAGCTGCGGTACGAATACATGCACCGAGATTATGCGGATCCGTCACTTGATCTAATGCCAATAACAAAGCATCTGGTGACTGCTGCATCAATTCGTCTAAATCTTTTTCATTTAAGGTTGGATGTGGTCGAACTGCAGCCACTACACCTTGATGAAAAGGTAAGCCTGCAAGCTTTTCCAAACTATCCCGACTCGCCTTTTGGACGCTAATCCCAAAAGGTTCGGCAAGTTGCAAAATCTTTTGTAATCGCTGGTCATCACGACCTTTTAAGGTAAATAAAGTCAAAACGCGTTCAGGCTCTAACTCTAATAATGACTCAACCGAATGAACGCCATAATAATATTCAGGTTTTGCCATGAACGACCTCTTGCAGTATTCCCGATCTATAAAGGGAGATTTTGAAAAAATAAAAATCCTGCAAAGTAGCTTTACAGGTGAGGAGCGAATAGCTCCGCAAGGGAATTTAATAAAAAAATCCTGCAAAATGAATTTACAGGATTCTCTTTAGGTATAGTGTACCCGATTTAGGAAGCGATCAGTTAACCTTCTAAATGACATACATAATCAAGCACTTCATCAGTCTCGATGTGGAAAACACTATTTCCTGGGACATAAAAAGACTGACCTGCACGGAATAACTCACTTTCTGTACTGTCTGCAATTTTTACACGACATTCACCAGAAATGATTTCCATACGTTCTGGCACATGTGTTTCAAAAGTTAATGCCTGTTCAGTAGGTAAAATCACACCTAATGTCTTTTTAGTACCATCTTCAAATTGTACAGTATGGCTGATACATGCCCCACCAAAATATACATTTGACTTTTTAATGACCGTAACATGATCAAACTGCACTGAACTCATGCATACTCTCCAAATAATGCAGCATTTATATTAGGTTATGATGGACGTAGTTTAATTGTGCCTGCGTCACTAATCAATCCATTTTTATCATGCTTTAACAGCAATTTTTATGCCTTTCTACTAAAGTTATGTTCAACTCATAAGCGCTTTTAAATCAAAGCATCCGATCTAAACGACGATAGAAAAAATCTTATAAATCGATAGACAAGTTTTACATCACTAAATTATTCAAAACAACTCCAGAAATAAAACATGATTTCATCAACACAACGCTGATCCTCTTGTTCGATTAGCAAAATTTCTCTATCTTTATGCAAAAGATTGCGTGCACTGGATGCATATATGCTCACCCATTTAACTTTAATTAATTTTGCACTTGCAGACCATTTAGCTTTAGATATTGAACAAGGTTTCAATGTTTTGACTGGAGAAACTGGTGCAGGAAAATCGTTATTGTTAGATGCACTGTCTGCGTGCTTGGGTGAACGTACCGATACCAACTATGTCCGTTATGGTGCAGATAAAGCAGATGTCACTGCTGTCTTTAGTTATCAAGCTGAAAGTGCGGAAGCAAAATGGCTTACAGAACATGAACTAGATGATGATTCTGGTGAAATTCATTTAAGACGTGTCATATTTGCGACAGGCCGAAGCAAAGCATGGATCAATGGACGCCCAAGTAGTTTGTCGGAGTTAAAAGAAATTGGACGCTTATTGGTACAACTTTATAGCCAGCATAGCCAACAGCAATTACTTGAGCCCCCTTATCCGAAGCACTGGTTAGATCGTTATCATAATTTTGCCGAACCAGCAAATGAAGTACGTGAAGCGTATAGCACATGGCAAAAAAACATTCGCCAGCATCAAGCCGCTTTGGATGCGCAAGCCACGCGTATTCAAAAAATACAAAATTTAGAATCCCAAATAGAAGAACTTGAAGAGATTGTCCAAACGGATTATCGAGAGATTGAACAAGAGTTTGATCGTCTCAGCCATCATGAACATATTATGCAAGACTGTAGTTACAGTCTAAATGTCTTGGATGAGGCTGAACAAAATATCACTCAAGAAGTTGCTTCAATCATTCGTCGTTTAGAGTCTCATGCAGGGCGCAGTGAACAGTTATCAAATATTTATAATTCGTTACTCAATGCGCAAAGTGAGATTGAAGATGCAACCGCGAGTTTACGTCAATTTATTGATCGCCAAAGTTTTGATCCTGAAAGAATGGAACAGCTCAATACAACCTTAGAAATTTTCCATCGTCTCGCACGCAAACACCGTACCCAGCCTGAATTACTTAAACAAGAATATGAAACTTGGCAACAGGAATTAGAGCAATTACATCTATTAGAAGATCCTGAAACCTTAGCTGAACAGGTAGAAATTTCTTATCAAATTTTTATGCAAAAAGCTGAACACCTAGATCAGATTCGTCGTACAGCCGCAGTTCCTCTGGCGAAGCAATTGACTGAACAAGTGAAGCCGCTTGCTCTACCTGAAGCATATTTTGAATTTAAGTTCGAGCCAATGGAAGCAAATGCCGAAGGTCTCAGCTTTATTCAGCTTCTTTTCACTGCCAATAAAGGCATTCCACCACAACCGCTGGCTCGCGTTGCATCTGGCGGTGAACTCTCTCGTATTGCACTGGTCATGCAAGTGATGAATGCCGAAAAAACAGAATCTGAAGTTTTGGTCTTTGACGAAATTGATGTCGGAATTAGTGGTGGTACGGCCGAAGTGGTTGGTCGTTTACTCGCCGATCTAGCTCAGCATGTACAACTACTCTGTATCACTCACCAAGCTCAGGTTGCTGCACAGTCTGACCAACACTTATTGGTCAAAAAACAACAAACAGATCCAGCAAGCAGTACCATTATTGAGTTAAATGAGGAACAACGCATTCTAGAACTAGCACGTATGTCTGGCGGCGTCGAGATTAGCGAAACTACCTTGCAACATGCCAAACAACTGCGTCAACTAAAATTCCAATCAGCTTAAAACGCATAACAAAATGTGAGAAAAAGATTGGCGAAATCCGATTAACTCTTGTATGTTGATAAGAAGAACCTATATAGATAGATCAGCATAATATTTTTGATGGAGAATCGCCTAGGTGACGAAACAATATCTAACTCACCGTTGTCTCATCGCTCCACCAGACATAACAGATGACTTCTTTGCCAATACTGTTATCTATGTGGCACGCCATGATGAAGATGGTGCACAAGGCATTATTATCAATCGCCCTTCTGAATTACAGATCAAAGAATTACTGAACGATTTAGAGATTGATGCAGATAATGTACAACCTCATGCTGTGTTGCAAGGTGGACCATTACGCCCAGAAGCAGGTTTTGTCCTACACACAGGTCAACCTACTTGGCATTCATCAATCGCAGTAGGTGAAAATGTTTGCATTACCACCAGTAAAGATATTTTGGATGCAATTGCACATAACGAAGGTGTCGGTCGTTACCAAATTGCTCTAGGCTATGCCAGCTGGGGCAAAAATCAGCTTGAAGAAGAAATGGCACGTGGTGACTGGCTGATTTGTGACTCAGACATGGATTTAATCTTTAATCTACCTTATGGCGATCGTTGGGATGCGGCATACAAAAAAATTGGGGTAGACCGTACATGGTTTGCTTCAGAGATTGGTCATGCCTGATTTTAAAACTTCGCAATCCATTATGGCCTTTGATTTTGGTACTCAGAAAATGGGGATCGCAATTGGTCAATCAACTATCGAGAGTGCCAATCCTTTACCATTATTCGTGATGAAAGATGGTATCCCTGACTGGAACCAACTATTAAAACTCGTGAAAGAGTGGCAACCCAATCTTTTTTTAGTCGGTTTGCCATTAAATATGGATGATAGTGAATCTGAACTCTCTGCTCGCGCACGAAAATTTGCACGACGTTTGCGTCATCAAACCAATATTGAAACGTGGATGGTGGATGAGCGTTTGACTACACGCGAAGCGAGAGAAGAACTTGAGTCTTATCAAAATAAAGGCCGAGCAAAACGCTTATCGGCTGATAGTTTCGCAGCCGCACTACTCATTCAAAGTTGGTATCGTGATCCTAATGGAATAACACCTTAATTATTTATATTTAAGCGCTTTATCACGGTATAGCACACTGATGTACCGTGATAAAATCAGATCCAGACCATGAAAATAACTGCTTTAGCATGTCTACAACCCAAACCATTTGCATAAAATTTAGAATGCAATTCTTAAAAAATAAATCAGCTCAGACTACGTCTGATTATTTCTCAATAATTCTCACCGTTGCAGTTCGCCCCGAAACAAAAGCCAATGGATTCTGAGGCTGTTCATCTAAAATAATTTTTACAGGCACACGTTGCGCTAAACGTACCCAACTAAAAGTAGGGTTTACATTTGCCAATAGATTAGAACTACCAGAACGCTCACGATCTTCGATCCCTGTTGCAATACCTTGAACATGCCCACGAATGAATTGATGATCCCCCATCAACTGTACGGTTGCCGAATCACCGACATGAATACGATTCAATTTGGTTTCTTCAAAATAACCCACGACATAAAGCTGATGGCGATCTAGCAGCGCAGCAACCGCTTGCCCAACCTTAACATAATTACCAACACGTAAATCAAAGTTAGCTAAGGTTCCATCCGCAGGTGCAACGACTGCCGAACGATTCATATTAAGCTGAGCTAAATGTAAATTGCTGTTCGCTACTTCGATCAAAGCTTGCTGTTGTTGAATGGCAGCCTCAGCCTGTTCGATACTCGCTGCTAGCTGCTCTTTTTCCGCAATCGCCTGATCGCGTGTAGCAAAAACCTGATCTTGCTCTTGCTTAGAGATTGCACCATCCATCAAACTCGCATAACGTGCTGCATTCTTCTCAGCCAATTTCATATTAGCTTCAGTCTTGACCAAATTTGCCTTTGAACCGACTAAGTTTGCACGCGCCTGAGCCAAACCGGCATTGGCTTTAGCTAAATCAGATTTAGCTTGTTCAACGTCAAGTGCTTGACGTTCTACATCAATCTTGAAAAGAACTTGTCCTTTCTTTACCGTCTGATTGTCCTGTACCAGCACCTCAGTTACTAATCCATTAACATCCGAAGCCACTTGAACCACATCACCACGCACACGACCATCACGTGTCCACGGTGCGGCATTGTAGTAATTCCATAAATGCACGACTGCATATATCGCAATCAAAACCGAAAGTACTAATACAATTGGACGTATGACTTTTCGTACATCAAATGCATTCATGTTCATCACCTTTACCACATGTTTTTAAATCATTAAATTTCGGAGAGAGTTACTTACAGGCTTGTACCTTGTAAATAAAGACATAACCAATGCATACACAGCAACAATCCCAAGTACAAACACAAGTTGAAAATATTTGGTAGTACAATCCAACCATTCATAACTAAACGATCGATCAGTGGACTTATCAGCTTAAAGAGCACGTAGGCGATGATGGCTTGCACCAAAAGAATTGGAATATAGATTCCATAAACGTTAATCTCACCCATGCAATACACCTAAATCATATGTTTCTGAATCCATCTTTTGTGTTGAGACATGCCCGATGCTTTCACAAATATTATTCAGAGAAATCAACATTCTTTGAGCGAGTTGCTCATCTTCGATTTGCAGTGCAATCCGCTCTAATAGATCAATCTGCTGTACAATTCGAATTGGAAAATGGTTCAGAGAAAGTTGTTTCTCTTGCATTTGAAAATATTCTGTCAGTTGCTGTTGCAGCACATTGACTTCATTTTTCAAACTGACCAATTGGGGGAGTTTTTGGCTGATTTCTTGCAATCGGACTAAGTCAATAATTGAACTACTTTCAATCAAAGCATTCTGAATCGAAATCTTAACTTCAGGATTTTGAACCATTTTGGTATTCAATACTCCAACTCGGTCCAACATACTGCGTAGATGAATTTTGAACTCACTACCATAAGATAGATTTAATGCCTGACGCATCGCCTGATAATGTAAAGTTAAAATTCGCGTTGCACTGGTATCAGGTGAAACAGCTCGAACTAAATCAATCACAATGAGTGAAACCAATACACCCAGAACCATTGCAAATGAACTATCTAAGTAAGAAACAGCATCCATGCTGTATTTATTGTGCAGATTCAATCCCATCATGGTGTTAATCCCAAGTACCATTCCTACAGGCATTAACATTTGATTGGCCATCATGGTGACAGCCACTAAAAACACAGGAAATAGCACCAAAGCCAATTGCCAAAAATGAGTCACATGCGGAAAAATACCAAATGCATATAAGAATACTAAGCCTGCGGATACAATACTGCCCCAAATAAAAATCCGTAGCACAGGTACTGGGTTATCCAGAGCAGTTAAGATACACGCCGTAATTGCACCCATTTGCGCCATCATAAAACCCGCCTTCCAACCTGACAGAATCCAAGCTGCAGTGACAATAAAAGTAATCAGTACCGCACTAATTCCACCTCGTATCGCAATACCATGATCACGATGTAAACTTGGATATTTCGTCGTAATGGCTGTAATTTCTATTGGAATCTCTTTATTACCTTGCTGAATCTGTTGCCACAGCAGCTTTACTGCCAAGATATTGGCTATAAAATGACGCACATCCATCTTTAATGCAGCCAATACAACTTTCTGTTCAGACGTTGCTTTAGAAATCAGCTCAGCGAAATCCTCTTCAAATCCAATCGGCAAAGTCTGTAAATCAGCAGGTACTAAACTTTTCTCTTGTTTTAAAAATGTCACAGTATGCTGACGAATCATATCCAAATGCGAAACAAGATTAACCAAGTGCAAATGTTCGAGTTGTTTCACACGTTGAGACAATGCAACCAAATTCGCAACCACCAATGACACTTGATGTAGCATTTCTTGTAAAGGCTTGGTCATGCCTTTCAACTCACCTTTCTCATAAGCCAAATGTACAGCTAAAGCATGAATATCAGAGGCATCACGAGTAATCACAGATAAAACTTGCGTGTAATTTTCAGGTGTTTCTTGAACTGCAATCAATTTTTCAAAAGTTGCTTCTAGATCGTTTAAGGTTTTATTGACACGTTGCTTGATCATTGCGCCAACATGAACTGGAAAAAAAGTTGCCGAAACAACGGCAGAAGAGACCACCCCAACTGAGATTTCAAGTACACGTGCAACAGCGATATCAAAAATATTGTAGGTATCGATATAGGTAATTGCATTGTAAACAATCATGGCCGTTGAATATCCTGCCAACATAAATACGTAGCTACGCGGCGTGCGGTCTAGTAATGACACATATAAAGCAAAGCCCACCCAGAGAGATAAAATAACCGTAAATAGCCACGGCGTATTAATAAAATGTGGGGTCAATAACAGTGCTATGACTGCCCCTGCAACAGTTCCAATCAAACGATACACACATTTCGAAGACACCATTCCTGAATAAGGATTGGCAATAATCATGACCGTTCCAATCGACCACATCGGATTAATCAAATCTAATTCAAAAGAAATAAACAGTGCCAGCATGCCTGCTACAAAGGTTTTACAAGCAAAAATAAGATCAAGTCGGCTTGGTCTGAAAGCTAACAGCTGTTTAAGTAACATGAATATGTCTCAATTCTAAGTCAGCCTGATCTAATGACACATAACAATGTGGCACGAAGTTACACCGATTTGGAGTATCAAATCAGTTGACAAGAAAAAGCTGATTATGGCGAGCAAGGCATAGTGTCTAGAGCAAATGGAGATAATTTAACGAATTTCATTATCCAATGAAGACACTACATCTATAATTTTTTCAAAACAAAGCAAATTAGTCAACATAAATTATCACTATTTGATAATTTTTCATTTTAATTTAAAATATTTTCAATAAAAGCCATATTTTTTCTCAATTCAAGGCTTAATTGGTCGAGCAAAAATATTCCGACCTAAAAGTCCATACACGATCTCAGGCTTTTCTGTTATAAAGCAATAAAAGTTCGATTTTCACGTTATTTTTAAGGAGTAGACAACGCATCATGGCAATTTCGAGTTTTGGTAAAATTCTCACCGTGCTGGATTTATTTTCAGTTTCACGTCCGATTATCAATGTCGATATCATTTGTGATGAGCTTGGTCTCTCAAAACCCACAGCCTATCGTTATCTTAAAGAACTTGTTTCAACAGATATTTTAAAACGCATTAGTGGTACATCAGGAGACTACACTTTAGGTTCTAAAATTGCCGTTCTTGATTATATTTCTCATAGTACCGATCCATTGGTTCAGATCAGTATTCCTTTTATGCGTGATATCGTAGATCGTACTGAACTCTGTTGTTTATTAACCTATTTAAACCATGATTATTGTATTGATCTACATCATGAAACCTTTAAAGAAGCAGAACTCATCTCATACGGCAGGGGCTGTCCGCGACCTGTATATGTGGGAGCCTCTCCAAAAATCGTGATTGCCCATTTAACCAAGCAACGGATTCAGGCCTACTATCAGCAGTTTACTCAGGAACTCTCTCAGGTAGGCTTTGCCCATAGCCTCGACGAATTCATGCAGCAAATGCGAACAATTAAAAAACAAGGCTTTTATTTATCGCAGGGTGAGATTGATCCAATGGTATGTGGCCTTTCCGTGCCAATTCGCTTTTCTACTAAAGAAGCACCGATTGCACTCACGCTAGTAGCATCAAAAAATCGTTTTGATTTCTTGAATATTCAAAAACTGATCGAGATCTTGCAAAATAATGCAGCGCAAATTGAACATAAATTTGCAACACTTTCCGAAAATCAGCCAAACTGAATTGAGAATTTTAAAAAATATTTACATTTTTATCCGTTGTAAATAGCAATATATTCTCATATTATGATTATGTTCTTCAGCATACCCTCCTAAAAAGAGTATGACTTTCCTCAGAGAACTAAGCCCATCTTTGTTATGGGCTTTTTTCTTGACCAGTTCTTATCGAAAGGCATAAAAAAGCCTTTCAAAGGAAAGGCTTTCATTTATATGACTATACAAAAAATCGTTAGGGCTGCTTCAGATAAGGCCAAGCAGCTTTCATATAAATAAACATCGACCACAGCGTCAAAATCACTGCCGCATAAAGCAAAGCGTAGGCCCACATTTCCAGTGGTTTCCAGTTCAACAGGAACACACTAATCGCAATCATTTGAAATGCTGTTTTGTACTTTCCTACCGTAGAAACTGCAACGCTCGTACGTGCACCTAACTCAGCCATCCATTCACGCAATGCCGAAACGGTAATTTCACGCGAAATAATCACAATTGCAGCAAAAGCCATTGAGATCGTCGGTTGCCATTGCACCAATACAATCAATGCGGCTGCAACCATAAGCTTATCGGCGACTGGATCAAGGAAACGCCCGAAAGCAGAAGTCTGATTCAAAGTCCGAGCTAAATAACCATCGAACCAATCTGTCACTGCTGCAAGAACAAAGATTGCAGTCAATATCAGATGTCGCATCATTCCCCCATGATGCTCAGCAATCCCAATGGCAGGCGGCCAATAGGCAATTGCCAGAAACACGGGAATAAGGGCAATACGCGCCAAAGTTAAAATATTAGGAATGTTCAGGATTCGCCCTGTGCTCATAAACACCGCCATGTTGTTCGCATCAAATATGCATGTCGCACAAAGGATGTGCCGAGATTGTATCCATGTGTAAGCAACTTTATACGAAATGCACGGCAGTGTCGACTAGGCAAAAACGGCAACTGTTTGTCGAAGTATCGCAATCAGTCGATTTTCATCATCCCAAAGATAGGCATACTCGGTTGAATAACCATGTTCAGCATATTCAGTCACTACTTTGTATTTGAACCAATCCTGTACTTGATGAGCAATCGGCTGCAAATAGGTAATCTGCCAAGTTAATGAGCTTGCAGGTGCAGGGGTTTTAAACATTGGTAACACACCCGGTGGCCACACATCCATCAATCCAAATAGATCTGCCAATTTCATTTCGCGATTTGGATGCAACTGAGGAATAAAACGACACCATCCACCAAAGTCAGGCACTTTGCTGCCAGCCATTGGATAATTACCTTCAGCCCAACATAGTTCAAACTGTTGAAAACATTGTGGCATTAAGCCTTCAATATAAGCCGTTTTTTCCAACTGCGCAGGCAATGGATAATCAGGAATTTGCGGTAGATTTTGCACATGAATCCGAGATTCACGCTGCGAACCAAAACTTGCTATTAAAATACTTTGTACAGTATCTGCTTGCCATAACCGCACTTCTAAGGTTGTAACCGATTTACCCTCTCGCAACACCTCCGCCGTGAGTTTAGCCTGCCCTTCTTGCACAGGACCAACAAAGGTGACATTACAACTCAATAACTGCTTTGTTGTATCATGAACCACGCTCTGCGCCTTTTGGATTAATAATCCTGCAACTAAACCGCCAAATACGGTGCGACCTTGTAACCATCCTGATGGAATATCAATCCACTCTTGATGTTCAACCTGTTGATACAGCGGAAGCAGTGACATTATCTTTCCTTAATCGTCAAACCATCTTATCTTCAAATGTTTTTCTCTGTTTGTGAATGATCATTGACGCATCAGTCATTGAAAGTTTGAGCCAATCGGTCAAGTTATTCATGCAAAATTTTATAAATCGTTCTCGCCATGACTTCACCCAAACCGGGTACAAGCATCAACTCTTTTTCTGACGCTTTTAAAACACCTTGTATACCACCAAAATGAGTGAGTAGATCACGACGGCGTTTTGGCCCTAGCCCTGGAATAGCCTCTAAAACTGAACTACTACGGCGTTTATCACGCTTAGCCCGATGTTTGGTAATGGCGAAACGATGTGCTTCATCTCGCACTTGTTGGATGAGGTGTAAAGCTTTATGGTCTTCGGGTAATTGAATCTTAGTGCCATCAGTAAAATGCAGCGTTTCTAATCCCGGTTTACGTCCCTCACCTTTAGAAACACCAATCATAAAAGCATCAAGCGCTAATTCTTGCATGACCTCCATCGCCATATGCAACTGCCCTTTACCACCATCAATCAAGAGTAGATCAGGTAACATATTTTTTTTATAACGGCGTATCAACGCTTGGCGCATCGCCGCATAATCATCACCGCCCGTAATATCCTGAATCGCAAACTGACGATAATCTCGCTTTCTTGCACCGCCCTGATCAAAGACTACACAAGAAGCAATCGGTGCTTCACCCATGGTATGACTGATATCAAAACATTCAATCCGATCAATCGGACGCCCAACCACTTGTTCAAGTTGATGAAAACGCTCGTTTAATTCCAAGTGATTACTCAGTTTGCCTTTAATCGCATGTTGCACATTCATTTGCGCCAGTTCTAGCCATTCAGCCCGAGTTTCTCGCACTTTATGCTTGATTTGAATTTTCTTATTGAAGCTTTGCTGTAATGCTTCTTCTAATTGTTTTTGATCGGGAATATCTACATTTACAATCAATTCTGATGGCACTTCATCCGCCACTTGGAAATAGAAATTCGCCATAAAATCATTCAGCATTTGCGCCAAATCATCTCCCAACATATCTGGAAAATAACTTTTTCCGCCAAGCATACGTCCATTACGAACATGCATGATTTGTACACAAGTCACACCCGCTTGGTAAGCAATCGCCAAAATATCGGCTTCGCCTTTGATCTTAAATACTGCTTGTTGTGCTTGAACCTCGCGCAATAACGCGAGACGATCACGATAAAATACGGCTTTTTCAAACTCAAGAGCTTCGGCAGCCTGTTCCATTTTTCCAATCAGCTCTTGATTGAGTTCTTTGGTATCACCTTGTAAAAAACGAATTGAATTGTCCACATCTTCCTTATAGTCCTGAGGGCTAATCAGACCGACACAAGGCGCTGTACAACGTTTAATCTGATACTGTAAACAAGGGCGTTTACGTTGTGAAAAATAACTGTTTTCACATTGGCGGACATTAAATAATTTTTGTAAAACCAGTAAGGTATCTCGTGCACTATAGGCACTGGGATAAGGCCCAAAAAACTTGCCGACCTGATGCTTGCCCTTGCCACGCCCACTGGCAATGCGGGGATAGGGCTTGTCTGCCGAGACAAAGATATACACATACGACTTATCATCGCGCAACATAATATTGTATGGCGGACGATGTAATTTAATCAGATTTTGTTCAAGTAATAATGCTTCTGTTTCAGAACGAACAACTAAACTTTCGATGTCATAAATTCGCGCAACTAAAGCCTGTGTCTTAGGATGGTCAATCGTTTTAACAAAATAGCTGGATACACGATTCTTTAAGTTTTTGGCTTTTCCGACATACAGTAACTCTCCATCTTTGCCGAGCATTTTATAAACACCAGGCAATTGAGTCATATGAGTCAGGATTTTTTCAATATGTTCACGCGCGTTTGGATTCACAGCAGACTTTCATCATCAGTAATGCTTTCGATGATGTAGTCTGCATAAATCAATTTCAAGTCAATTGAGCCAAAATGCATCAATTCAATAACTCAAATAACACCTATCATTTAAAAACTCGACTCAATACTTGATCAGCGCTCTTAAATGCAGACTCATGAAAGAAATCACAGGCTAGTTCATTCGTTGGAGCGATTGGATTAACTTCTCTAGCTGTATGCTAAAAACCCCAATATTCACGAGACTAATGGCGAATGCGAGTGTCTGCTAAATTAAACTCAGTATTAGGTTGAAATGCAGTCCAAGCTGCATTTTGCCAAATATCTTGACGGATAATATTACTTCCTACACTTACATGTGACAGATTTTGGGTTGGATAAGATTCAATATAATCTTAAGTACTCAACTGAACTTGTTTTTGCCAACATTAATAAACAAATAAATAACTAAATCATCGTTATAAAAAAACGCCCTTTCGGGCGTTGATCTCATTCAGACTTAAAATACATAAGGTCGAATAAAAATTAAGAAAAATAGCCCTAACATGATGAACCATTTCAGGAAATAGTAAAGCTGACGATTTTTAGCCTTTAGCGCTTTGGCCTTGATACGAAACTGATAAACATAACCAAAGACTTTATTTAAGCCACCTGTTTGATCGCCTGCCTCATTAGGTGAACTAGCTGCGGTCATGACACTTTTTCCAAACCAGTGGTTAAACTTTTCCATAAAACGGGTTTTTAATGGGCGTTCTACATCAGCGAAAAAGATAATACGATTCTGGTTCGTCGTGTTTTCCGCATAATGGATATAGGTTTCATCAAACACCACACTTTCACCATCACGCCACGAATATCGCTGACCATCAACATCAATAAAACAGCGATCATCATTTGGTGTAATCAAACCTAAATGGTAACGCAATGAACCCGCATAAGGATCACGATGGCGAACTAAACGGCTATCTGGTGCTAACTCAGTAAACATCGCAGCTTTAATTGTTGGAAGCGTTTTTAATAATGCGGTTGTTTTTGGGCAAAGTTCAGCTGCTGATGGATGTGCTGAGTCGTACCATTTCAGATAGAATCGCTTCCAACCTGTTTTAAAGAATGAGTTAAAGCCCAAGTCATCATAGCTGCTAGATGCTTTAATGCCACCTTTCTCGTACAGCGCTTTGGCTTCATCACGAATCATTTCCCAATTTTCATCCAGAACTTTTAAGTCCTGAAAATGCTGGGTGTCGATATACGGCTGATTCGGCACTCTAGAAAACATGTACATCAAAAAGTTAATGGGTGCAAGAATCGTCGAATGGTCAAAAAACTGACGATAAAACGAATGCTTTACCTTCCCACGGCGCTGAATATACAAAGCCGAAATGATAAAAATCGCTAATATGATCCATTTAATCATTGAAATCGACACAAAAAAACTAATCGGCAAATTTTAACACCATCCCCTATAATTTCTATACTCTTTTACTTAATTCATCCCTTTCTTATTTTTTATAAAAATTAAATCAATATTATCAATATCTTATTATAAAAACGATTTCAGTTTTCAAATTTTCTTAAGGCTGAGTTTATGCTGCCAATCCAAGTATCAACAACATTATTCTTGAGATAAACTTTGCAAACAAGACCATGAACAGATATGAAAAACTTGCTGATGCGCGAATCCACATCAGCAATTAGACATTATGATAAAGTCAAAAACTAGTTCACTTAGAGCTTTTTAATCGTTTCGGCTGCAGTATTATTAAACCAATTACAACTTTTCTTAAGCTCTTCTAAAATAGATTTTTGCATATAGTAGTCTTGAGGAGCTGAGCTTTCGCTAATCGTGCTTAAACGTCGAGTATGTTGATTAATTATGTCATTCAAGCGAATATCTTCAAAATTGTTCATATCACCAAATACCAATTCACCATTATAATTGATCACAGCACTTTCGCTCACCATGCCATATGCATCGTATTCACGATAATAGCGCCATGAATAATCTTTCCATTTACCGCTATCAATTTTTAAGGTATGCCCAAATTCTTTCACTTTCGCTTTAAAGTCATTTTCAACTCTTGAAATAACCTCTGCATAGTTTGCCCCAGTCATCCCTTCTTTAGAAAAAGTAAGATAAGGCTTGTCAACATTCTCTTCTTGAATTTGATAGCAGTAAGAGCCTTGTGGAAAAAATAAGGGACTGCCACGGTTATAAGCTTGAGCAGCCTTGATTTCTTCCAACTGAGAAGGTACTCCAAATTTATCAAACATTACTTTATAACCCGGATAAAAACGATCAAAAACGTTTTCACCTGAAAGATCAATCTTTTTAAAGGTATGGTAATACCCTGTTTTAGGTGCATCGCTAAAATAGAATTTTAAAGCGTTGATGGCTTTAGTATCAGAATAAACCCAAGTATTTGTAAAAAGTTGATCTGCTGTCAACAAAAACTCATCTTCACTTAAAGGCGTATAATAGGTTGTTCCTTTAATGACATTGTCAACATACGAATATTTTTTTGCATATAAAGTTTCAGTGTCTACATTATATAAATCTACTGTCACTTTTTCTTGAATAGGTGTCGTTGTGTTATTGCCATCTTTTGAACTTGATTCAGCACCAGAACCACCACCCCCTCCACATGCACTCAACAGAAAAGGAAGGATTGCCAAAACTATAAATTTATTTTTTAACATAATATTACTTTCTTAAACATTTTTATAACATGAAGTTTATCCAAAAATAAAAAATAGACAATACTTTCTGTCTAACATTTCACAAATAATTCTACTTTTTATGACTTGTTTAAAAAATGGGATTAACCGCTATCTTTATTATTTAACATGGATGAGATTTACTCCCACTCACTTAGTATTTCGCTGTTTCTTTAGCTATCAGCCCAACGAGCGGATATCTCCTCCAACTTGATCTTGCACAATTCTCCAGCAAGCAAAAAACCACATTAAATAGATATTTTTCATATAGATAAGACTAAAAAAATTATTTACAAACAATTGATGACCCTAGCGTCACGGCTTGATACAACTTGTTATGTCCTTTTTGGATATAGTTATCGTAAGATTAGCGAAGCATTTTTTGTGTGCTTAAGCGCACACACGCTTTATGACATCAACTCAGAATCCTCCACAACAAGGGAGATCAGGCATGATCCACGCTGGCAATGCCATTACCGTCCAAATGCTTGCGGACGGAATTGCAGAATTCCGCTTTGACTTACAAGGTGAGTCGGTTAATAAATTTAACCGTGCAACCATCGAAGACTTCCAAGCAGCGATTGCTGCAGTGAAAGCCAATAACGACATTAAAGGCTTAGTTGTTACCTCTGGTAAATCAACATTTATCGTTGGTGCAGATATTACTGAATTTGGCGACAACTTCGCTGCTGGTGAACAAGCAATTGTTGATTGGCTTATGCCTGTACATGACGTCTTCAATAGCTTTGAAGATTTAGACATCCCTAAAGTTGCTGCGATTAATGGTACAGCGCTTGGTGGTGGTTTTGAAATGTGCTTAGTGTGTGACTACCGTGTCATGTCTGAGCAAGCTCAAGTTGGCTTACCAGAAATCAAACTCGGTATCTATCCTGGTTTTGGTGGTAGCGTACGTTTAAGCCGTTTAATCGGTATCGACAATGCCGTTGAATGGATGGCAATGGCGAATCCTAAGAAGCCAGCTGCTGCACTGAAAGATGGTGCTGTAGATGCGGTTGTTGCTGCTGACAAACTTCAAGAAGCTGCTGTTGACTTAGTTAAACAAGCCATTGCTGGTCGTTTGAACTGGAAAGCAAAACGTCAAGAAAAATTAGACGCAATTAAATTGAATCCACTTGAACAAATGATGGCATTCAATACAGCAAAAGGTGCGGTACTTGCAAAAGCAAACCCTGCACAATACCCTGCGCCAAAATTGTTACTTGACTCATTACAAGCAGGTGCAAGCCTTACACGTAATGATGCATTAAAAGCAGAAGCTCAAGGTTTTGCTAAAGCAGCAATTACTCCACAAGCAGGTGCATTGATTGGTTTATTCATCAATGACCAAGTTGTGAAGAAAACTGCGAAGAAATATGAGAAAGGTGCTCACCCTGTAAACCAAGCAGCTGTATTAGGTGCGGGTATCATGGGTGGTGGTATTGCTTACCAAACGGCTAGCAAAGGCACACCAATCATCATGAAAGACATTGGTAACCCACAACTTGCATTGGGTATGAAAGAAGCGAACGGCTTACTGACTAAGCAAGTTGAACGCAAGAAAATGAAACCTGCGCAAATGGGTGAAACACTTGCTCGCATTCGTCCAACTTTAAGCTACGATGAGTTTAAAGAAGTGGATATCGTGATCGAAGCAGTGACTGAAAATCCAAAAGTAAAAGAAATCGTACTTGCAGACACTGAGAAGAATGTTCGTGAAAACACGATTATTGCTTCTAACACGTCTACGATTTCAATTACGCGTTTGGCGAAAGCATTACAACGTCCTGAAAACTTCGTTGGTATGCACTTCTTTAACCCAGTACACATGATGCCATTAGTAGAAGTGATCCGTGGTGAGAAGACATCTGATGAAGCGATTGCAACTACTGTTGTTCTTGCTCAGAAAATGGGTAAAACACCAATCGTTGTGAACGACTGCCCAGGTTTCTTAGTTAACCGTGTACTGTTCCCTTACTTTGGTGCATTCGACCTACTCGTTAAAGACGGTGCTGACTTCCAGCAAGTTGATAATGTAATGGCGAAATTCGGTTGGCCTATGGGTCCTGCATACTTGATCGACGTTGTTGGTATCGATACAGGTGTACATGGCGCAGAAGTGATGGCTGAAGGTTTCCCTGACCGTATGAAGCCAGATTACAAAGGTTCGATCCAAGCGATGTACGAAGCAAAACGTCTTGGTCAAAAGAACGATGTTGGTTTCTACAAATATGTGTTAGACAAGAAAGGTAAGAAAGCGAAAACTGTTGACCCAACAGCTTACGAAATCATTGCGCCTTTCGTGACTGGCGAAAAACGTGAATTTGATCCACAAGAAATCATTGACCGTATGATGTTGGCGTTCTGTAACGAAACAGTTCGTTGCTTAGAAGACAACATCGTTGCAACTGCTTCTGAAGCAGATATGGCGATGATCATGGGTGTAGGTTTCCCTCCATTCCGTGGTGGTCCATGCCGTTACATCGACCAAACAGGTGTTGCTGAATACGTTGCGCTTTGCGACAAATATGCACATTTAGGTAAAGCTTATGAAGCGCCACAAATGTTGCGTGACATGGCTGCTAACAACAAAAAATTCTACGGTTAAGGAGCGACGTGAATGGCTACTTTAAATCCACGTGACGTTGTGATTGTTGATGGCGTTCGTTCTGCCATGGGCAAATCACGTAACGGTATGTTCCGCAATGTTCGTGCCGACAGTTTATCTGCTGAATTAGTACGTGCACTTGTTGCTCGTAACCAGTTTGATACCAATGAAGTTGAAGACATCATTTGGGGTTGTGTAAACCAAACTTTAGAGCAAGGTATGAACATTGCTCGTAATATTGGTTTATTGGCTGACATTCCAAAAACTGCTGGCGGTCAAACAGTAAACCGTCTCTGTGGTTCTTCAATGCAAGCAATCCACACAGCTGCTGCACAGATTGCGACCAACCAAGGTGACATCTTCATCATCGGTGGTGTAGAGCATATGGGTCACGTAGGTATGATGCACGGCATCGACCTTAACCCTGAAGCATCTAAACACTATGCAAAAGCATCGAACATGATGGGCTTAACTGCTGAAATGTTAGGTCGTATGAACGGTATCTCTCGTGAAGAACAAGATGCTTTCGGTGTTGAATCTCACCGTCGTGCTTGGGCTGCAACACAAGAAGGTCGTTTCAAAAACGAAATCGTGGGTGTTGAAGGTCACGATGCTAATGGCTTCAAAATCCTTTGCGACATCGATGAAGTCATTCGTCCTGATGCAAACCTTGAAGCATTCAAAGCATTGAAACCTGTTTTCGATCCTAAAGGTGGTTCAGTAACAGCAGCAACTTCTTCTGCTCTTTCTGACGGTGCATCTGCAATGTTGTTGATGTCAGCTGAACGTGCTGCATCTTTAGGTTTAAAACCTCGTGCTGTGATTCGCTCTATGGCGATTGCAGGTTGTGATGCTGCGATCATGGGTTATGGTCCAGTTCCAGCAACTCAAAAAGCGCTTAAACGTGCTGGTTTAACGATGGCGGATATCCAAACGATCGAATTAAACGAAGCATTTGCTGCTCAAGGCTTATCAGTCATGAAAGGCTTAGGCGTTTATGACAAACAAGACATCATCAACTTGAATGGTGGTGCGATTGCATTAGGTCACCCATTGGGCTGTTCTGGTGCTCGTATCACAACAACATTGTTGAACGTGATGGAACAACAAGATACGCAAATCGGTCTTGCGACCATGTGTATCGGTCTTGGTCAAGGTATCGCGACCATTATCGAACGTGTTTAATCGACACTGAGATAAAAATCCCCGCTATATGCGGGGATTTTTATCTTAATCAATGATATAAGCTATGGTTGTCTAAAATCTTTTAAACCATTTTGAATTTGCTGCTGTAATAGCAAAATATCATTCAAATTGACTTTAATCGAACCATCACGAATGCCATCAATATTGTTTCGATTTATATTAAGTGGCTCTAATATTTTAAATACACCATTAGTTGGATCAGATGATTGAAAACCTGAGGCCACCGCTAGAATATACTCTTGTAACCCAGGTGAAACTTGAGATAAGCCTGACTGCACCTTTGGTTCAAATTCAACTGCACTAATATTCTCAGGAATTTCTGCATTCTGCATATCAGTATGAGTTTTATAAATACGATGCTGAAGTGCTTGACGTACTTTTTTATCTTCTTGAAATGGAGTAGGTCCTACAACTTCTTCACGTAATTCAGATTCAGCCATAATACGAATGGTTGGTAAAGTTTCAACCTCTTCGGCATGTACTGCTGAAAATCCAACCAAAGTAAATGCCATCATCAGCGCTGATCGTTTTAGAAAGTTCATCACTTGCTCCAAAAATCATTCACCATAAACATTGAATAAAAATAGCTATAAATTAAGCCTACAATAAAGTGATATTGAATTCTGTATCACTCTGATAAACGGTAAATAGGATTATTTTTTTGAACGTAAGATAAAATGAGCGAATCAAACAATGTGTCTGATCTTTGTAAAATGAATAGATAAAAGAGGAAAAAATCTCGCATAAGCTCATTTTTTTGATTACTGTGCTCGAGTGAATTTATAAATATTGATTATTTTATATACTTTAAAAAGCGATTAGGAGAAATGGATGATTTCAACTCTAATTAAAATGACTACAGCAATATCGATTACAGGATTATGTTTAGCAGGTTGTGCAACCAAAACCCTTATTACCAAAGACAGTAAAGCTTATATTCGCACAACCAAGGTTACTTTGGTTGAAGATAGTGTCATTGCATTTGGAAGACCTGCTCAACAATCTGCAAATTTACCTAAAGATAGTCTCGTAATCGCAGGGCAAAAGAATAGCTATATCCTCACCCAAGGTGGATCTCAATTTGTGAGCTTAATCACAAAACTCGACCCCAAAAATATTCAAATTACACGTGAGCTAAGCTTTTATTCTGAAAAAAATGATGGCAATTTTTCAGGCACACTACCCCTTTCATATATAAAACTAAAAGAAGACTTGAGCAAAAAAGATTTAGAGTTTTTCATTGAGAATGGTGCGAGAGAATGTTCTTCTTCAAGTGATGAACGTATGCAAGCTCAACGCTTCTGTTTCGATATCAAACTCGCTGGTGTTGTTTATCCTACTGCAAATAATCTAAGTTCGCTCAAAGCATTAAGTAAGCCTTACCAAATCTCTATCTATACCAATAAAGAAGAAAGTTATAAATCAAAATCAGGTATGAATCCTTTGGAAAAACTGGTATTGCTCCCTTTTGCCGTGGCGATTGATGTGGTAAGTCTACCTTTCCAAGCAGCAGAAAAGATCTTTGATTAAGCTCGAACTCAGTCATGCAATGATGTATACAAGGCATCATTGCATCACAAAATCATAATTCTTCATCTAATACTGCAACATTGTTTTGCTTAATTTTATCCATCTTCTGATTTAATCTGAGCACATCTTGATAAAGTGCATTAAACTTTTTGACTTGTGCTGTTTCCTTAAAAAGAATCTTGTTATCTTCTCTTTGCCAAGGGTAAGTTTTTAACATATCAAACATCGCTTGTGCTTTCTCAATAACTTGTTGTTCAATCGGAAAAATGTCATGTGCCTTGTCTGTTTTCAGGTTATTTTGCAGTTTTTCTTGTAAGGATTTTCTCATTTCATGATGAATGGCGAGATTTTTTGCTTGTTCAAGTGAATCTGCCTGTATTTTCTGTCTCTTTATTCCATATTCAGTCGAGATTTTTCGCACATCATGAAGCATTTTTTCAGTCTCAAAATAACCTTTTTGACGGTCTTGATCTAAACGTTCGACATCTAAAAAAGTATCCCAATTTGCTGCTTTGAGTTGCCTTAAATAAGCGTTTCTTGCCTCAACATTTTGCATCCAATAACTAAGTAGAAACTCGGACATCAACTTATAATCACCAGATAAACGATCATCATGCACATTGAGTTGTATAGGCTTGCTCCAATCCTGCGCTTGATCATAGAGCCCACGCATTTTTTCAGCCATAACAATTTCAAACATTTGTTCTGTATTGGCTGCATTTTGCTTTAAGCGATATTGATAGAAAAAGAATGTGCCCAAACAAATCACGACGACAGTTAAAAATAATAAAAAACGGCGCATACAGCCTCCAAGTATATTTATATTTTTTATGTTTTGACTTTAAGTTTAATCAGTCAAACACAGACTGTTAATTGATTTTTATTTCATTTTTCGTAACGGAGCATTACATTTTCATCGCTTTAAATTTCGTACTTTCGCCCCTATTATCAAATCAACTGAAATTGTAGAGATATGCCATGCGCGTAGATATTTGGTCAGATGTCGTTTGCCCTTTTTGTTATATTGGGAAAAAGCGTCTTGAACATGTTGCTGAACAAGCAGGAATTGAGCTTGATATTCATTGGCATAGCTTTGAACTCAATCCAGATGCACCTGCCAAACATGAGACTTCGAATACGGAACGCTTAGCAAAGAAATATGGGCGTAGCTTTGCTGACATGGAAGAAATGGAACGTAATGTTGCGGCTATGGCAGCGACTGAAGGCATTGATTTTCAATGGCAAAAAGCCAATTCAGGCAACAGCTTTAATGCACACCGTATTATCCATTTGGCTCAAAGCAAAGGTTTGGGTAACGAAGCAAAAGAAGCTTTTTTTCATGCTTATATGACTGAAGGTCTTGCAATTGGTGAACGTGAAGTGGTTGAAGAAATCGCTTCACGGATTGGTTTGGATCATGCTGAAGTCGAGTATGTATTGAATTCAGATGAACTGGCAGATTTTGTTCGCCATGATGAAAAAATTGCACATGAGCAATTAAATGTAACGGGTGTACCCTTTTTTGTTTTTGATCAAAAACTAGCACTTTCAGGCGCACAACCGCGTGAAATTTTCTTACAGGCATTACAACAAGCTCAATCCGCTTCTACAGAAGAAATTCAGCAAACAGATGCGGCTCAATGTAGCGATGATCAATGCGAAATTAAGCCGCCCTAACAAGCTAGCTAAAATACAAGCTTCAGCAACTGTCTGAAGCTTGTGTGCAGCGAACTATTCAAACTAGATGTGATAGTTACGTCACCTATTATCTTAAAAAGCATACCGTTTATCTGTAGTGGTAAATTCTGTAACAAACTAAGTATTTTATTGATCAATTTTTAACTAAAAAAATGTGATTAAAATCACACTAAAGAGATAGATTTATAGATATACTTTCCCAGTGCGATCTATTTATCCGATTTATTGTTTTAAAATGTTGATACTTTGAAAGCCAAAACATGATCAAAATCTCTATTTGGAATAACTAAATGAGATTTTTTACTAACTTGCAGTCTATAGATTTTGCATATTTTTCTTCTATAATCGTCATAAAGTGACATTCTTTTGTTATGAAAATTCAAGAGTTACAAGCCCTAATAAATGGTCAGATTCAACCCGAACAAATATGTATTGAGCAACTTGTAGCCTTGGCTAGACAGCATAATTTGACGAATACACCTGAATACAAACTGTTAGATGATGCTGTGAATATTGTACTTATTCATTATTTAAAACAGGCTCAAGCCTATCTCTAAGGAAACTATCAATGGACGTATTAGAGAAAGCATTATTGGTTGATGAGCTCAAACATCTGATTGTTGGGCTAAACAACGATAAAAACTCACTTTTTGAGATCGCAAAATCAAAGCAACGTATTAAGGATATTTGTGCTTCTTGTGACGATCCATTGTTTCAAGAACAACTCACTCCATTTAAAGAATTTATTCAACAAGAAGAATTTTCGGCTGAAGAATTAGAAAGCTTTGGGTATGCACTCACTTATCGCGGAACATTTAAATTTATGGGGCGTGTTGAACATGCTTTATTTGCATCAGGCGACATGGGATGGGCAGCTTTACGTCAGTCACAGCATTGGCAAATTTGGGTTATTCGTCCTGCATTGTCTTTTATAAAGAGCCCTTGGTTTACATCTACTCGACAAGCACTTGAATGGATTCAAACGAGTACAAGTGATTATATAAAAACAGATGATGAACTCAAAAGTCTTATTCCTGTTTTAGATCCAATTCATCAAACTTCAACAAATTTATCATTAGATTCAAATCAGACAATTCACAAGGACAGATTATCTGCTATGAGAGAAGAAACTGCGAATTTTGAAGCACAACTCGAAGCAATTATTCAGGAAAGAATTCAATCTGTACCCAATACTCCAACACCAAGTATTCCAACGGTCGCAAAGCCTAAACCAAGTTTTAGACAAAATGTGCGTCCTGTTGCAAATCTAAATAAAGCGAAACCTGTTGCACTAAAAGATTTTAATTTAGATGGACTCGTATGTCGCTTAGAGCGTATCGATCCTAAAACATTTCCATCTTTATATCGTGTAGAGCTACACGATGAGATTAATCAAAATATTAAAATTGATTGGTTATATTTAAAAGCTGAGAATGACGTTCAACCTATTTGGGAAACAGCTCAAATCTTTGTTGCTGAACAGCTTTATGCTCAAGG
Source organism: Acinetobacter sp. 5862 (assembly GCF_024494585.1). Lineage (NCBI taxonomy): Bacteria > Pseudomonadati > Pseudomonadota > Gammaproteobacteria > Moraxellales > Moraxellaceae > Acinetobacter > Acinetobacter sp. 5862. Next base: position 23,036 of record NZ_JANHGP010000020.1, on the reverse strand, counting down.
ACAGTTTTCACATTATGTCGTCCTTATTGGTACTCATAGTGTCGAATATGCTGCAACAATCTTACAAGCTTATACAGACAAACGTCATACTCAAACAAGCTCGATTCATCAAACAGACTGGGTTATTTTTAAACAACATTACCACCAACATGAAACACTATTTAATGAATGTATCATGAATGGTAATCAAGTTTGGCAGCGTAGTGAGCGATCTTACCCTTATATTCCTGCTGCCTTTATTAACACGCAAAAGTTTATTCCTTTTGAAGAAACAACAGCGACTTTTTTGACGCCAGTCATCCTACTCAAAGAGCGTCAAAAAATCAGAGTGCTACACGGCGCAGAACGCGTAAAATTATCGAGCGAAGATCAAGCTTATCCGTATCTATTGTTAGATCGTGCAGACGGCTATACATGGCAATTAATACGTCAAGTGATTAGCCGCCTACCTCAACCAATTTCAGTTCATGATCTCTATCAAGCACTCGAAAATGCGGATGTTTCAGCGACCTAAATATCCATTTTTAAGATACCTCTAATCCACCATCAAACTTGTGATTGCTTATTGCAAGTTTCATGGTGGATTTTCATAAATACTCATTCAAATTTTCAAACGCATTGTTAAATTGCTGTTTTTTGTGTCTTTAGCTTGATTTTATTGCTTGAATAATCAAAAGTTAAATGAAGAACAATATATAAGTTTTAACTATGACGACTTTAAATCAAACAGTACCATCATATATTTTATATACGCTCATTGCACTTCCATTCGGTTTATCAACAACTGTCAATGCTGCAACTGAATCGGTTGAACAAACTGAGAATAATATTCCCAAAGCGGAAATATCAAATCAAGAAAATTTCTTAGACTATATTCCTAAATGGGTAGATGCGAGCCCCGCCGTTCTTCCTGAACAATCTGATCAATCTATTGTTCCTTCAACCGCTGAAACTGAGAATAAAACTTGGGTTGATCGTAAACAGCGTGATATTCGCAACTGGGCTGATCGAACATCGGTTAAGATTGATGACTGGTTTGGTGATGTCGACCCTGAAAAACCAGCTTCAGCAACGATTCGTTTTATGTTGGACAATTATTGGAATGAATATGATAACTATGAAGTTAAACCTCGTATTCGAGGAAAAATCAAACTTCCAACTTTAGAAAAAAAATTTAGCGTAGTTTTTGGTGATGATTCTCTAGATGACGAATTTAAAAACAATATTGCCAATACCAATACACAACCAAATCAAGATCCAGATAAGAAGTTTGATTCCAAACAGACACGAGATAGTAATGGCTCTATTGCATTACGTTGGTCTAATTTCTCCAAAAAACTACCATTTGATACAGATGCAGATATTGGTATTCGTTCTGGTGATGATGTTTACTTACGTCTAAGAGCTGAGAAGCATTGGGATTTGCACAATGATTTCCACTTTAATGCTGAACAAATCTATCGATATGGTAGTCAAAGTGAGAACTATTTGCGTACAAATTTAGAATTGATACATGCTCGCCCCAACCAACCTTTTCTTTCAAATCAATTCAGTTTAACTTACGCTGACAAGCAAAATGATGATTTGTTATGGGACAATCGCATTTTCCGCCAACACCAATTCTTTGCACATAACAATTTTAATTACGGTCTCTATACGGGTGGCTATTACAACAATAATGACTTACGTCTAAACAGTTGGGGTCCTTTTGTTTCTTGGAGACAACCTTTATGGCGTGAGTGGTTCTATGTACAAGGTGATCTCAACTATTTCAATGATCATCGCGAGGATCGAAATCATTACGTGAGTACTTTCGTTCGTCTTGAAACGTTGTTCTGATGAAAATATCAACACAACTGTGGATAACTTAAATGTTATCCATAGATATACAAAACCTCTGCCGAAGCAGAGGTTTTTAGGTTAAATCACTTATTGTAATAACAAGCTGTTGATACGTTTGACATAAGCCGCAGGATCTTCTGGTAAGCCACCTTCAGCAATTACCGCCTGATCGAAGATCACATTCGCGAGATCATCAAACTGTGCTGAGTTTTCTAGTTTTCTTACCAATGGATGTTCAGGGTTAATTTCCAGCGTTGGCTTGCTTTCAGGAACAGCCTGACCTGCCTGTTTCAACATGCGAATCAATTGCGGAGAAAGCTCACCCTCACTCGTTACCAAACATGCTGGTGAATCCACCAAACGTGTCGTTACTCGCACTTCTTTGGTTTTGTCTTTCAATGAGCTGCTTAAACGCTCCACCACAGGTTTAAATTGTTCAGCCGCTTGCTCAAGCGCCTTTTTCTCATCCGCATCCTGTAGATCACCAAGATCAACTGCACCTTTAGACACGTTCTGTAATGGCGTACCATCAAACTCAAAGACAAAATTCATTGCCCACTCATCAACACGATCTGCCATGAGTAAAACTTCAATGCCTTTCTTCTTGAATACTTCAAGTTGTGGTGAGTTTTTCGCAGCCGTTAAATTATCCGCAGTCACGTAATAAATCGCTTTCTGCCCTTCTTTCATGCGTGACTTATAATCAGCAAAAGAAGTACTGATCTCATCATTGCTAGAAGTTGCATAACGTAATAATTTTAAGATACGTTCACGATTACCCGTGTCTTCACCTAAACCTTCTTTTAATACCGAACCAAACTCAGTGTAGAAAGCTTTAAATTTCTCTTGGTCTTTTTCATCTTCCGACTTTGCTAAACCATCCAATAAAGTCAAGACACGACGCGCATTGCCTTCACGAATGGTTTTCACATCACGGCTTTCTTGAAGTAATTCACGACTGACATTTAATGGTAAATCAGCACTATCGACCACGCCTTGTACAAAACGTAAATAGTTTGGAATGAGGTTGTCTGCTTCATCCAAAATGAATACACGCTTCACATACAATTTGATGCCCGCTTTTGCTTCACGTGTAAACAGATCTTGTTTGGCTTGACTTGGGATATACAATAATTGCGTATATTCAGTACTACCCTCGACACGGTTATGTGCCCATGCTAGAGGTTCTGAAAAGTCATGACTGAGATTTTTATAAAAGTCGATGTATTGCTCATCAGTGATTTCGCTCTTACTACGTGTCCATAATGCGCTAGCAGAGTTAATGGCTTCCCATTCATCCGTCTTCACCATCTGACCGCCTTTAGGCTCTTCACCTTCAGCGACTTCCTCTTCTTGCCAGATTTCTTTTTGCATTTCGATTGGCAAGCTGATGTGATCTGAATACTTATTGATGATTTGTTTAACTTTCCACGACTCTAAATAGTCAAGTGCATCATCACGTAAATGCAAGATGATATCGGTACCACGGGTTTCTTTCTCAATTGTTTGAACTTCGAACTCGCCCGTTCCACCACTGATCCAACGCACACCTTCGGCAGCATCCAGACCTGCACGGCGCGACTCCACCGTGATTTTATCGGCAACAATAAAGCCAGAATAAAAACCAACACCAAATTGACCAATTAACTGTGCGTCGGCTTTCTGATCACCACTTAACTTTGACATAAAATCTTTAGTGCCCGATTTTGCAATCGTACCAAGATTCTCTATCGCCTCTTGTTGGCTCAGACCAATACCATTATCGGAAATAGTTAAAGTTTTATTTTCTTTATTCAAGCTCACACGAACATGTAAGTTTGCATCATTTTCATAATATTCAGGGTGATTAATCCCTTCAAAACGCAGCTTATCGCAGGCATCCGATGCATTGGAAATCAATTCACGCAGGAAAATTTCAGGATTGGAATACAGGGAATGCGTCACCAAATGTAATAACTGAGCAACTTCAGCTTGGAAACTATAATTTTGTGCGACTTGTTCACTCATAAATCACTCCTTATCTTGAGGCTTATATATTTGGAATGATTTATGAATGGTGCATATCTTGAATATTTCAATCCTTGTGTTTTATTTTTTCAGTTAAAAAATGCACAAAAGAACAATTAGAATGGTCCTTGGCTCAATATACGTGTTTGTAGAAGTTGATCCAATTGCTGTTGTCTTTGTGCATATGCACGGCGAAGACAAGAAGTATTTGCTGCACATGAATTACGCTGTTTCAACCATTGGAATTGCTTATCTTTTTCTGCATCACGTCCTCCCATAGGTAGTGCGTGCAAAATAATCTGGTAAGTTGTTGCCAGTTTTACATCCGCATCATTTAAACCACGATCATTACAAATCTGTTGTTCCGATTTCAATTTTGCAGCTTTGCATGAGAAACTGGCGGCATGGGTTTGAGATAAAATGAGTAATGACATAAGAAATAATGCTGAGCTTAATAATTTTTTCATCACCGATCACAACTTATTAAAAACTAGTTCTTAGCTTACCGCACGCTCTTTTTAGGCTTGTATCTGTTTTATATTACGATTGCAAAATAAAAAACCTCACGATTTGTGAGGTTTCTTTAAATCTAAATCGTCTTAGAACTTATAGCTATAGCCCAAAGTATAGACCATAGGATTTAGGTCTAAATCAAACTTCGTACCATTAACCAACTTAACTTCAGGGCTAAGATCTGCATATCGAACATCCATATATACACCCCAGTTTTTAGCGTCAGCAGGTTGGAAATTAAAACCTAACTGACCAGCAAAACCATAAGTATTTTTCACGTCATCAGCTAAGCCCTTTTCGTGCCATGCAATGAAGGCTGTACCACCAACACCAATATATGGAGTAAATCGAGTTGAATTCTTAAAGTTATATTTTGCTGTGATTGTCGGTGGTAATTGACGAACACTTGCAACTTTCTCACCATTTAATAGAACATCGTGATTAATTGGGTTAGCAAGCAAAACCTCAGCTGAAAAAGGCGTATCACCAAAGAAATATTCTACTGAAGGTGTAAATGCGAATTCATGATCACCTTTAACTACAGCACCTGGAGCTACTGTTGTATCTGCAGTTGGCGCAATAACACTACCACCGACCTTAACCTGAAAACCACCTGCAAACGCAGTTGAAGACAACCCCAATAATGTAATAACTAATAATTTTTTTAGCATTTAAAAAAAACCTCTTTAATCAAAATTTCAACCTGTATTTAATAATAATCATGTCTTTTTATTTTATGCAATACATATTAATTCCGACCAATTTAATTATTTTTACAAATATCTGATTAACAACAATATAAATTTGTAAAGATATGTAATTATTTATAAATCAAACTAATTTACTATGATTAACCAATTGAAAACCAAGTGTTTTTATAAGAATTAACCAGCTTAAATATATATTTAAATTAAATCTTTTAAAGTATACACTAAATAAATTTAGTTTTATTACAAAATAGAATGAGAACTTAATATAATAAACAGGAATAAAAAGACAAAAAAATTCACTTTATTTATTCCATGATAAATAAATAGCAACTATTCATATCAAGGTGGTTTAAAATAAATATAGTTATTATTTAATAAGCATAATTATTATATTTAATATAAATGATATTTTATTATTTCTTAATATAAAAAATGGTTCCTTATGGAACCATTCTCTATTCATTATAAAACCATTGCTGCGATCCAACCAAAAATAAGTAGCGGGATATTAAAATGTATAAATGTTGGCACTACAGTATCCCAAATATGATCATGTTGACCATCTACACCTAGTCCTGCTGTAGGTCCTAATGTTGAATCTGAGGCAGGCGAACCTGCATCACCTAATGCAGCAGCAGTACCAATCAATGCAATTGTCGCCAAAGGTGAGAATCCAAATTGTACGCAGAGTGGCACATAAATCACTGCCAGCACAGGCACACTTGAGAAAGATGAACCAATACCGATCGTGACAAACAAGCCAATAAATAGCATCAAGAACGCAGCTAAAGCATGATTATCACCAATGATATGTACAACACCATTCACTAAATGAGTAATGTCGCCTGTATGCGTCATGACTGAAGCAAAACCTGCCGCAGAAATCATGATAAAACCAACTAAGGCCATCATCCGCATCCCTTGCACAAACACATCATCAGCTTCTTGCCATTTAAAGATGCCAGAAGCGGATAACACAGCAAAACCAACAAGGCCACCTAAAATCATCGAACCTGAATACAACTGCGCAACTAAGGTTAAACCGATTGCAAGTAACGCCATAAGCATGGTTTTTTTGGAAATATAAGGTACATTTTCAGCTTCATGCTTCAACTCTTCAGCATCCGCCTTGAGGTCATATTCAGCTTGTGTTTTTGCTCGTAGTGGTTTATCCAAATCAATGCTTGTAACAGGTGAAATTGATCGATCAACATATTCACGGGGCTTACGATAACTAATAAACACAGCGACTAAAGTACCTAAAACCATACCCAAAACAGGTATCGCCATGCCCATAGGCATCATGCTACGTTCTACATGCAAACCATATGCAGCCCCAATTTTATTGATATTCCCCATCAAAATTTGTTCAAGGAAAATGGCACCAAAGCCCACAGGTAAGAAGATATATGTTCCAACTAAACCCAACGTCAGTACACATGCTGCCGCACGTCGATCAAGCTTGAGGTGATTCATCACTTTTAACAATGGCGGAACCAATACAGGAATAAAAGCAATATGAACTGGGATTAGATTTTGAGAGAAAATTGCAGCGATGAGTAAAATCGTTAATAAAAGATATTTCACTTTTTTTTCTTGATTTTTACTGGCTTCCATTCCTAATAAACCAATCAGTTTATGTGCAAGTAAATCTGGTAAACCAGATTTAGATAATGCTAAGGCAAAAGCACCTAGAACAGCATAAGCCAAAGCGACTTCAGCACCATCTCCCAGTCCTGCATTAAAAGCTTCTACAGTTTGAGAAAGGCTCAGTCCAGCAACCAAACCACCAATAATGGCTGATATGACCAAAGTGAGAACAACAGAAACACGTGCCAGTGACAAAATAAACATCACGGCAATCGCAATTACGACAGCATTCATGGACAAAATTTAGGAGCAAAAAGAAAGGCGACATTCTAGCAGATTCATTGTATAGAAGCTGAAAATGTCGCCAAATTGCAATCTGTTTTAAGTGATTTTTATTTTGATTAATCCGCTAAAGCCTTAAACAGTCTGGCGTTTTACAAAATGACGGATTAGTTCAGCAATTTTAGTTGGCTGACTTAGAACCGCCCAGTGATTGGCATCAAGTTCAACATATTCAAAGTTTTCGACCCATTTTGGCATTGATTCGGTAATATACTCAGGGCTAACAAATGCATCGCGTTTTAATACAATCGCCTGTACAGGACATTGAGCATAGCGTTGGCGTGGTTGAGCCAGTGAAGGAATAAAGTTAGCACGATACAAATTAATACCGTATTTACCATCTGACATAATATTTGCATTTAATGGCAAATTTTGTTTTTTCTCTAAGCCACTTAAAATCTTACCCCACTTTTCTGGACTAAAGAAAGTCCATACGGTTGGAGCAACCAATGGCAAATGGAAAGCACCAATATACCAAGATTTAGTCAGCATTTTCAGTACATTACTTGGTGTAGATTTAAACTTTTCACGCAAATATAAGGAAGCATGATCCAAGCAAGGGCCTGAGATTGTTGTATAAGATAGTAAACGGCCTTTTAACTTAGGTTCAGTTGCTGACTCCCAAGACTGTAAAGAACCCCAGTCATGCGCTGCCATATGGAAATTGCGGTTGGGTAACACTTGATCAACCACTTCTTGTAAATCCAAAGATAAACGCGGTAATCGATAGTCTTTAATACGCTTTGGAATTGATGACAAACCTGCACCACGAACATCGTAAGTAACGACATAATAGTCATCAACCAATTGCTCGATAATTGGTTCCCATACTTCTTGATTATCGGGATAACCATGTACTAACACCAATGGTGTTTTCTTTTCATCACCCCATGTTTTGACACAGAGGCTTTGTTGGTCAGAAGTGGTTACTGTTTTTACTTGTTCTTGCATAATTCTTTCCCATTTTGTTTTCTATCGGCTTGGTTATAAAACAGCCATTGCCAGCGATGCACTAAAAATGATACTTATGGAGTATGAATAGCGTTGCAAGAAAAAAAATTGACCATGAAAGACTTTTTCAAAAAAATTCGAACCATTCCAGCGATTTCTAAATTTATGCTCAATCATTATTCCCCTTATCGTGGGGCAGGCATTGCAATCGAAACATTTGATCTTGATCGTTACTTCATTCGTGTCAAAATGCCGCTGACTAGAAAAAATCGTAATATCGTCGGAACACATTTTGGGGGCAGTTTATATTCGATGGTTGATCCCTTTTATATGCTGATTCTCATGCATCATTTAGGACATAAATATATTGTTTGGGACAAAAGTGCTTCTATTAATTTCCTGTCACCTGGTCGCAGCTCCGTCTATGCGGATATACAGCTCAGTGCCACTGAAATTGCGGAAATTAAGCAACTGGCTGAAAATCATGAACCTGTGTTTCGAAACTATACATTGAATATTGTGGATGATGCAGGAACGCGAATTGCAGAAGTTGAAAAGGTTCTGTATATCCGTCTGAAAAAGCCCAAAGTCAGTGCTTAATTTTACGCATATAAAAATGCCTGCAAGGTTTTGCAGGCATTTTTGAATCTGAGAAATTATCTTTTCTTCTCTTGGATTGCAGCACCTGCGCCACCACCGATTGCACCACCAATCGCTGCACCAGTATCACCACCAAAAATAGACTTACCAATCACAGAACCAATCCCTGCGCCAATTGCACTACTTGTGGTTGAATTACTACTACCACCCTTGGCATTTGCACCTACACCAGCACCTGCTGCTGCACCTACACCCGCTCCTAAGCCGCCACCTACATGATTACCAACACCACCACCAACTGCACCACCCAATGCTGCTGCACCAATACGCTGATCAGATGCGCTCATGTTTTGGCAACCTGTAAACATCAAAGTAGATAATACTAATGTTGAAATTAAACCCATTGTTTTTTTCATGTCCAAAACTCCTCAACTTTATAGTCTAAGCATAATCTGATTTTTGTTAGAAAATAATCAGATTATGTAATTGCTCTAAGTGCATTCTTTTCTTTTTGTAATAAAATAAACTAAATGGAAGAATCTTTGATCAATACAATACTACACTGTTGATTGAATTATGTTATTGGAAATGAAGTCAAAGTTCCAATCTAATCAGCATGAAAACAAAATGTGTGGCTCAATGTAAAATATAATTTAACAGGGGCGAAAAAATGACAAGATTTATGCTATCCATGTTGATCTTGATGAGTTTGAATTCAGCAACTCAGGCAAATTTTTTCAAGTTCCAAACATTAGCAAAAGTAGAATCACATAAAAATATTGCTTATGGTCATGATTCCCAACAAATAATGGATATCTATTTCCCATCTAAACCACACACTGATAATAATCTAGCCCCAATCATCGTTATGGTACATGGTGGTACTTGGAGTATAGGTGATAAAAATAATGCTGCAGTAGTAAAAAATAAAGTCGATTATTGGGGTAAACGTGGGTGGCTTTTGATCTCCGTTAATTACCGATTAGTTCCAAATGCAACCGTACAGCAACAGACTCAAGATATATCAAATGCTTTACTCTATATTCAAAAACATGCAAATGATTGGCATGCAAACTCAAAACGGCTTATTTTGATAGGGCATTCTGCTGGTGCACATTTAGTCAGCTTAGTTACAGTACGGCCCTCGTGGTTAACTCCACAACCGCAACCTTGGCGAGCAACCATTGCCTTAGATAGTGCTGCTTACGATATCGAAAAAATAATGCAAAATCGGCACGCTCGATTTTATGATCGAGCCTTTGGCCAACAACCTGAGAACTGGAAAGCTCTATCTCCGATCTTACAACTACATCAAAGTTTACCTGCATTTCTCGCTGTTTGCTCAACCACTCGCCCTGATCAACCCTGTATACAGGCTCAACAATTTATTCACCAAGCACAAAAACTTGGGACATCCGCACAATTATTATCACTCCCACTTTCACATCGTGAAATAAATAGATCTTTAGGAGAAGATAATGCATATACCCAACAAGTGAATCAATTTATACAATCACACTAATTTATATCTATGAAAACTGAGTTTAGTTTTCTAAATACAATCATTTTGCTATTTTCAAACATAAAAAAGGCACCCAAAGGTGCCTTTTTTAATTCGTTAAGACTTAGAACTGGTCTGAGTTCAACGCTTGACTAAATGCTTGGTCAACTTCACTGAAATCGTTATGAAGTTCAAATTCAGCAGCTTCTGCTTCTTGACGACGACGCTCTAAGTGATATGCAAGACCTGTACCCGCTGGGATCAAGCGACCCACAACAACGTTTTCTTTCAAACCACGTAAATCATCTTCTTTACCTGTTACAGCCGCTTCAGTTAACACGCGTGTTGTTTCCTGGAACGATGCAGCAGAAATGAATGAGTCAGTAGAAAGCGACGCTTTGGTGATACCCATCAATTGACGTTCAAACTTCGCTGGGAACTTGTTCTGAGCCAAGACAGCTTGGTTCTCTTGAACAACGCGGATGTAATCCACTTGCTCGCCTTTGATGAAGCTTGTATCACCGCCATCGGTGATATCAACTTTACGCAACATTTGACGTACAACAACTTCGATGTGCTTATCGTTGATTTTTACACCTTGGAGACGGTAAACGTCTTGAACTTCGTTCACGATGTAGTTAGTTAATGCTACTTCACCTTTCAAACGCAAGATGTCATGTGGGTTTTGTGGACCATCTGAAATGGTTTCACCACGGTTGACATGCTCACCCTCGAACACGTTGATTTGACGCCATTTTGGAATCAATTCTTCGTAGATCTCTGAACCATCATCAGGTGTGATCACTAAACGGTTCTTACCTTTGGTCTCTTTACCAAAGCTCACGATACCAGACACTTCTGCCAAGATCGCATGTTCTTTCGGTTTACGTGCTTCGAACAAGTCAGCTACGCGTGGAAGACCACCGGTAATATCACGGGTACGTGAAGTTTCTTGTGGTACACGACCAAGTACATCACCCACACCAATCGTTGCGCCATCACGAACGGTTACAATCGTATTTTGTGGTAAGAAGTAGAATTGTTCGCCACCATCTGTTGTATCCAACACAATTGCAGGACGTAAATCTTTACCAGAAGCAGGACGAGCTGTTACAGGCAAGATTTCAACAGTGGTCATACCCGTTGCATCATCAGTTTTCGATGTTGCAGTTACGCCATCAGCGATCTGGCTGAAACGCGCTTTACCAGCAACTTCGGTAACAAGTGGATGTGTATGTGGATCCCAAGTCGCCACGATACCGCCCGCTTCTACAGCTTCACCATCTTTCAACAAGATGGTTGCACCGTAAGGAAGTTTATAACGCTCACGCTCACGACCTAATTCATCCGCAATACCAATTTCACCTGAACGTGAAACTGACACCAAGTGACCTTTGGCATGTTGTACAGTTTTCACGTTGTGGAAACGTACAGTACCTTTGTTACGGACTTGAACACTGTTTGCAGCAGACGTTCGGCTCGCAGCACCACCCACGTGGAACGTACGCATCGTTAACTGTGTACCTGGCTCACCAATTGATTGTGCAGCCATAACACCCACTGATTCACCTGGGTTCACCAAGTGACCACGTGCAAGGTCACGACCATAACAACGCGCACATACACCGAATGTAGATTCACATGCAATCACTGAACGTACTTTGACTTCATCGACACCCGCTTCTTCAAGCTGAGCAGCAATTTTCTCGTCAATTAACGTACCACGTGGAAGTACAACTTCATCATCAGATGCACGACGTACATCTTCAGCAGTTACACGACCTAATACGCGATCGCGTAATGGTTCAATAACGTCACCACCTTGAATGAATGGTGTCATCACTAGGCCACCCGCTGTACCACAGTCAGATTCAGTAATCACCAAATCTTGTGCTACGTCTACAAGACGACGTGTCAAGTAACCCGAGTTCGCAGTTTTCAATGCGGTATCGGCCAAACCTTTACGCGCACCGTGTGTTGAAATGAAGTACTGAAGTACCGTCAAACCTTCACGGAAGTTTGCTTTAATTGGGGTCTCAATGATCGAGCCATCTGGCTTCGCCATCAAACCACGCATACCAGCAAGCTGACGGATCTGCGCCGCACTACCACGGGCACCCGAGTCAGACATCATATAAATCGAGTTGAATGATTTCTGTTTCTCATCTTCACCTTGTTTGTTTTTAACAAGGGTATAAGACAAGTTATCCATCATCGCTTTCGCAACTTGGTCGTTAGTACGCGCCCAAATATCGACAACTTTGTTATAACGCTCACCTGCAGTGACGAAACCTTGCTCAAACTGTTGTTCGATTTCACGAACTTCGGTTTCAGCTTTATCGATAATCGTATGCTTGGTTGGTGGAATCAACATGTCTTCCATACCAACAGATACACCTGAACGCGTCGCTTGACGGAAGCCCAAATACATCAATTGGTCAGCGAAGATAACAGTATCTTTCAAACCAAGTTTGCGGTAGCAAGAGTTGATTAACTTAGAGATGTTTTTCTTAGTCATCTCAAGGTTGATCATATCGAAGCTTAAACCTTGTGGAACGACTTCCCATAACAAGCAACGACCAGGTGTTGTATCAACAATAATTGTTTGATTTTCACGGTTACCGTTTTCATCAATTACAGTTTGATGTACACGTACTTTTACACGTGCATGGATCGCAACTTTACCCGTTGCTAATGCACGGTTAACTTCGTGAGTATCGGCAAACACCATGCCTTCACCTTTGGCATTTACTGCATCACGTGTGATGTAGTAAAGACCCAAGACAACGTCCTGAGAAGGAACGATGATCGGCTCACCATTTGCAGGTGACAAGATGTTGTTGGTCGACATCATCAACGCACGTGCTTCTAACTGTGCTTCCAATGTCAATGGAACGTGTACCGCCATTTGGTCACCATCGAAGTCGGCGTTAAACGCAGCACATACGAGTGGGTGAAGACGGATTGCCTTACCTTCGATCAGAATAGGTTCAAATGCTTGAAGACCTAGACGGTGAAGTGTTGGCGCACGGTTCAACATGACTGGATGTTGACGAATGACAGAAGCTAGAACGTCCCAAACTTCTGGCGTTTCGCGCTCAACCATTTTCTTCGCAGCTTTAATGGTTGTTGCTTGGCCAGATGCTTGTAGTTTCGCGAAAATAAATGGCTTGAATAATTCAAGTGCCATCTTCTTCGGAAGACCGCATTGGTGAAGACGTAAAGTAGGACCTACGGTAATGACCGAACGACCAGAATAGTCAACACGCTTACCAAGTAAGTTTTGACGGAAACGACCTTGTTTACCTTTGATCATATCTGCCAAAGATTTCAATGGACGTTTGTTCGAACCTGTAATTGCACGACCACGACGACCGTTATCAAGCAACGCATCAACAGACTCTTGTAACATACGTTTTTCGTTACGTACGATGATGTCTGGCGCAGCAAGGTCAAGAAGACGCTTCAAACGGTTGTTACGGTTGATCACACGACGATATAAATCGTTCAAGTCTGAAGTCGCGAAACGACCACCTTCAAGTGGTACAAGCGGACGTAAGTCTGGTGGAAGTACAGGAAGTACGTTCATCACCATCCATTCAGGCTTATTGTTTGAATCTTTGAATGCTTCCATCAATTTCAAACGCTTAGACGCTTTTTTAAGTTTCGTCTCAGACGTTGTTTGTGGAATTTCTTCACGTAAACGCGCAATCTCAGCTTCAAGATCGATATCTTTTAATAAATCCTGAACTGCTTCTGCACCCATTTTCGCAGTGAATTCATCACCGTGTTCTTCAAGTGCATTGTAGTATTCTTCGTCTGTTAAAAGTTGATACTTTTCAAACGGAGTCATACCAGGATCAGTAACAACATAAGATTCGAAATACAATACACGTTCGATATCACGTAATGTCATATCAAGCAGTAAACCAATACGGCTTGGTAATGATTTCAAAAACCAAATGTGTGCAACTGGAGAAGCAAGTTCAATGTGACCCATACGCTCACGACGAACTTTTGCAGTTGTTACTTCAACGCCACATTTTTCACAAATGACGCCTTTGTATTTCATACGCTTGTATTTACCACACAAGCATTCATAATCTTTTACTGGACCAAAGATTTTGGCACAGAACAAACCGTCACGTTCAGGTTTAAAAGTACGGTAGTTAATGGTTTCAGGCTTTTTAACTTCACCGTGAGACCATGACTTAATCATCTCTGGTGACGCAAGACCAATACGGATACGGTCAAATTCAACAGGTGCATGACCTTCTGAATCCGTTTTCTTACGCATGATATCGAGCAAGTCTTTCAATTTTTTTCTCCGTGTGTCGGGGAGCTACGCTCTTCCGACTGGGTCACAAATATTGTTTTTACTGAAATTTGGAATCTCCCCTAACCCCTCTTTAACAAAGAGGAGAACTTCCCCCTTTAATAAAGGGGAATCGAGGGGGATTTAGTCACCATTTTTCAGTTCAATGTTGATACCTAAAGAACGGATCTCTTTGGTCAATACGTTGAACGATTCAGGCATACCCGGATCCATATAATGGTTACCATCTACAATATTCTTATAGATGCGTGTACGACCTTCGACGTCATCCGACTTCACTGTAAGCATTTCTTGGAGCGTATATGCTGCACCGTATGCTTCAAGTGCCCATACTTCCATCTCACCGAAACGCTGACCACCGAATTGTGCTTTACCACCAAGCGGCTGTTGGGTAACAAGTGAGTAAGAACCTGTTGAACGCGCATGCATCTTGTCATCAACCAAGTGGTTCAATTTGAGCATGTACATGTAACCTACAGTTACAGGACGGTCAAACTGTTCACCTGTACGACCATCAAACAATACTGTTTGACCTGTACGAGAAATGTCTGCCAATTCAAGTAAGTCTTTGATCTGACTTTCTTCAGCACCATCAAATACAGGGGTCGCTAATGGAACACCCGCACGCAAGTTACCTGAAAGCGCCAAGATTTCTGCGTCAGTCAAGCTATCAAGCTCTTCCTGCTCACCACCAACCTTGTTATAAATCTTGTCTAAGAATTCACGCAGTTCAATCACTGTACGTTGTTCTTTCAACATTTTTTCGATCTTATCGCCAAGACCTTTCGCCGCCATACCCAAGTGAGTCTCAAGAATCTGACCCACATTCATACGTGACGGTACACCTAATGGGTTCAATACGATGTCGACTGGTACACCATTCGCATCATGTGGCATGTCTTCAACTGGTAAGATGTTTGATACAACACCCTTGTTACCGTGACGACCCGCCATCTTATCACCAGGCTGGATACGACGTTTAACTGCAAGGTAAACCTTAACAACTTTCAATACGCCAGTTGTTAATTCATCACCTGTAGAAAGTTTACGCTTCTTCTCAGCAAACTTCTCGTCAATCTCGTAACTCTTCTCTTTCAAGAACACTTGAATTTGAGTTAAACGTTCAGCAATTGCTTCATCATTTGGCTGGATTTCGAGTAAATCAACAAGCTCTAAACCAGACAATACGTCTTCAGAAAGTTTATCGCCGCGTTTAGTTGAACCACCACCGTTAGATTCTTGACCTTTCAACAAACGAACAATACGTTCACGTGCTGCTTCTTCGAAGATTTTGTATTCTTCTTTCAAGTCTTTACGGTATGCATCAAGCTGAGCTTTTTCAATTGCTTGTGCACGTTCATCTTTTTCCAAACCATCACGCGTGAAGACTTGAACGTCAATCACTGTACCTTTCGTACCTGATGGAACACGTAAAGATGAGTCTTTTACGTCCGCTGCTTTTTCACCAAAGATTGCACGAAGTAGTTTTTCTTCAGGTGTTAACTGAGTTTCACCTTTAGGCGTTACTTTACCTACAAGGATATCGCCAGCAGTCACTTCAGCACCGATATATACGATACCTGATTCATCAAGCTTAGACAGAGCAGCTTCACCCACATTCGGGATATCCGCTGTGATCTCTTCCGCACCTAACTTAGTATCACGTGCGACACATGACAATTCTTGAATGTGAATTGACGTTAAACGGTCTTCTTGAAGTACACGCTCAGATAATAAGATCGAGTCTTCGTAGTTATAACCATTCCATGTCATGAACGCGACACGCATGTTTTGACCAAGCGCAAGTTCACCCATGTCAGTCGATGGACCGTCAGCCAAGATATCACCGCGAGCAACTTTGTCGCCTAATTTCACGATAACATTTTGGTTAATACAGGTATTCTGGTTTGAACGTGTATATTTGATCAGGTTGTAGATATCTACACCCGCCTCACCTGCGATCATTTCATCTTCGTTGACACGAATAACGATACGAGATGCATCAACATATTCAATCGCACCGCCACGGTTTGCGATCACACACACACCTGAGTCGCGTGCTACGTTTGCTTCCATACCTGTACCAACAAGCGGCTTGTCAGCACGCAATGTAGGAACAGCCTGACGTTGCATGTTCGAACCCATTAATGCACGGTTCGCGTCATCGTGTTCAAGGAATGGAATCAATGATGCCGCAACTGAAACAACCTGCTGTGCAGAAACGTCCATATGTGTGACACGCTCAGGCGACATACGTACGAATTCACCTTGATGACGGACAGAAACCATTTCTTCAGTCAGGTTGCCATCTTTATCAACAGCGGAGTCAGCCTGTGCAATGACAGTCCCTACTTCTTCAATTGCAGATAAATATTCAACTTCATCAGTTACACGACCATCTACAACTTTACGGTATGGTGTTTCCAAGAAACCGAAGTCATTCGCTTTTGCATAGACAGAAAGCGAGTTGATCAAACCAATGTTTGGACCTTCAGGCGTTTCAATTGGACAAACACGACCGTAGTGAGTTTGATGTACGTCACGTACTTCGAAGCCCGCACGTTCACGTGTCAAACCACCAGGGCCAAGCGCAGATACACGACGTTTGTGTGTAATCTCAGACAATGGATTGTTTTGGTCCATGAATTGAGACAATTGGCTTGAGCCAAAGAATTCTTTGATTGCAGCAGCAACAGGTTTTGCGTTGATCAAATCTTGTGGAGACAAGTTATCTGTTTCTGCTTGGCTTAAACGCTCTTTAACAGCACGTTCAACACGAACTAAACCAACACGGAATTGGTTTTCTGTCATTTCACCAACAGAACGTACACGACGGTTACCTAAGTGATCGATATCGTCGACTTCACCTTTACCATTACGAATTTCTACTAATGTACGTAATACATCAATAATATCGTCGTGTGACAGAATTCCTTCAACTTCACGTGACTTCTGGTCAGTACCCACTTCATAAGGACGACCCAAACGACGGTTGAACTTCATACGACCCACTGGAGAAAGGTCATAACGCTCAGAAGAGAAGAATAAGTTGTTGAATAAGTTCTCAGCAGCTTCTTTCGTTGGTGGTTCGCCTGGACGCATGACTTTATAGATTTCAACAAGTGCTTCTTCACGACCTGTTGTTGTATCCGCACGCAATGTATCTGCAACGAAAGGACCACGATCGATGTCGTTCGTGAACAGGATGTTAAACTGTTTAACACCACCTTCAGCGATCTTCACCATGATGTCATGGCTAAGTACGGTATTCGCAGGAATCACATCACCACTTTTCAGTGTGATATCTTCAGCTGTAATACGCTCATATAAATATTCATCAGGTACAGAAAGCTTGGCTAAGTTCGCAGCTTCCATTTGACGTACATGACGTGCATTAATACGTTTACCTTGTTCAACGATCGCTTTACCATCATTGTCTAAGATATCAAATTGTGCCATTTCACCACGTAAGCGATCTGGAACAAGATCAATCTGATAGCTACCCATATCAAGATATACAGGTACTTTTTCATAGAACAAATTCAAGATTTGTTCATTGCTGTAATTCAAGGCACGCAGAATCACCGTTGCAAGCAGCTTACGACGACGGTCAATACGTACGTATACTAAATCTTTAGCATCAAATTCAAAATCTAACCATGAACCACGGTAAGGGATAATACGTGCTGAATACAACACTTTACCACTTGAGTGAGTTTTACCCTTATCATGATCAAAGAATACACCTGGTGAACGGTGTAATTGAGATACGATGACACGCTCAGTACCATTGATAACGAAAGTACCGTTATCGGTCATGAGTGGCATTTCACCCATGTAAACTTCTTGTTCACGAACGTCTTTAATTGATTTCGTTTCACGATCTTTAATGATCAAACGAATTTTTACGCGCATTGGTGCTGCATAAGTTGAACCACGTAAAATACATTCACGCACGTCAAACTCAGGCTTACCAAGGCTATACTCAACAAATTCTAAAGCAGCATTGCCAGAATAACTTTCAATAGGAAAAACTGAACGAAATGCGGCTTGGAGACCGATATCTTCGCGATTTTTTGGAGTTTTACCGCCTTGTAAGAATGTACGGTACGAATCGACCTGAATCGACAGTAAGTACGGTGCTTCCATTACGTGGGGCAATTTACCAAAATTCTTACGGATCCGTTTCTTTTCGGTATATGAGTATGCCATCTGGAGTCCTCGGAAAGTAAACTAAACCCGCCTGCAGAACGGGTCTAGAAGGAATTACGCAGGCCGATATGGCCACCACTGTTTACAAATGCTGCAATTTTTAGTGGTATTAAAACGCTTAACAATATTTTTATAAGCAAAAAAATATTGGTAAGCGTTTGATTTCATGAATTTTGTTTAAATAATACGCACAATAAGCGTAAAACTATCAAAAAACGAGCCGATTATTGTAACGCAAAAAGGCTGATGACCCAAGAGCCATCAGCCATTTTTTGGAGCCGATTTTGAAAAAATCGACTCCCTACAGCATTACTTAAGTGTAACTGTAGCACCAGCTTCTTCAAGCTTCTTCTTAAGTTCTTCGCCTTCTTCTTTAGAAACGCCTTCTTTAAGAACAGCAGGAGCGCCTTCAACAAGATCTTTCGCTTCTTTAAGACCAAGACCAGTTGCTTCACGAACTGCTTTAATTACAGCAACTTTGTTCGCGCCAAAAGAAGTCAACTCAACGTTGAATTCAGTTTGTTCTTCAACAGCAGCAGCAGCGCCTGGAGCAGCAGCAACAGCAACAGCAGCAGCAGATACGTTAAATTTCTCTTCGAAAGCAGAGATTAATTCAACAAGTTCAAGAACAGTTTTTTCAGCAACTGCGTTTAAGATTTCTTCGTTTGTTAAAGCCATGAGAATAACTCCAAATGGATATTGAATGGTGTGAAAATAGGATTAAGCCGCTTCTGACTCGTTTTTCTCTTTGAGTGCCGTAATGAGGCGACCCAATTTCGAAATAGGAGCTTGAAGAACAGACGCGAGCATAGTAAGCGCTTTTTCTTGGTTCGGAAGGTTTGCAATTACGCTAACGTCAGCACCTTGATAAACCTTACCGTCAAATGCGGCAGCTTTAAGTTCAAATGCTTTGTTAGTTTTCGCAAATTCTTCGAACAAGCGTGCAGCTGCACCCATGTCATCTTCAGAAGTTGAGAAACCGAGAATGGTTGGGCCAACAAGGTTGTCATTTAAGATATCGAATTGAGTACCTTCTAATGCGCGCTTAGCCAAAGTGTTACGTACGATACGCGTTGTAACACCCAACTTACGAGCTTCAACACGAAGTTGTGTCAACTGCTCTACGCTTGAACCTTGATAGTTAGCCACAACAACAGAAAACGCTTTAGAAGCAACTTCGCTTACTTCTGCAACGATCTGTTTTTTGCCTTCGATAAGAAGAGCCATTGTAAAACCTCCTAACGGTGATTTATGCACCTATACAGGCACACTCCCAATTCGTAAGCCTTTCGACTTACACGTGGAGGAGGAACAAATCACACCACCACGTCTACTCAGACTGGATTTTTAAGAAAAGTGTCCGAAAACACTTCTCGCCTGAGGTCTTTGACGCTGATAAATATTCATTTACCAATTCAAAGTTTGCCTAAGTTCGCAAAATACGACAACGCGTTTCTTGCATAAAAATCAAAGCAGCACTTTGATTTTTACTCAGGGCTTTAAAATTCTGTCTAATTACTTAGAAACGTTGTTTACGTCAACAGTAAGACCTGGGCCCATAGTCGAGCTTAAAGTAATCTTCTTAACGTATACACCTTTAGAAGTTGCAGGTTTTAAACGTTTTAAATCTGCAATTAAAGTCTCAACGTTTTGACGTACAGCTTCTTCGCTAAAGCCAAGTTGACCGATTGCAGCGTGGATGATACCCGCTTTGTCTACACGGTAACGTGCCTGACCAGATTTAGCATTTTTAACTGCATTAGCAACATCTGGAGTCACTGTACCCACTTTAGGGTTTGGCATTAAGCCACGTGGACCAAGAATTGTACCTAACTTACCAACAACGCGCATTGCATCAGGAGCAGCAATAACCACGTCGAAATCAAGATTTCCACCTTGAATACTTTCAGCAAGGTCATCAAATCCAACAACATCTGCACCTGCTTCTTTTGCAGCTTCAGCAGCAGCACCTTGAGCAAATACTGCTACACGTACAGTTTTACCTGTACCTGCAGGTAAAGTGGTCGCACCACGAACAACCTGATCAGATTTACGTGGATCAACACCAAGGTTTACAGAGATGTCTAATGATTCTTTGAACTTCGCAGCTGGAAGGCTGTTAAGAACTTGTACTGCTTCTTCCAAAGTATAAACTTTGTTTGCTTCTACAGCAGCAGCAATGGCTTTTTGACGTTTAGTTAACTTTGCCATGTCTTATAGCTCCACTTCCAAGCCCATAGAACGTGCAGAACCAGCAATGGTACGCACACGAGCGTCTAAATCAGCACCAGTTAAATCTGGTTCTTTAGTCGTCGCAATTTCTTCTAATTGAGCACGAGTCAACTTACCAACTTTAGTTTTGTTAGGTACAGAAGAACCCTTTTGAATACCAGCAGCTTTCTTAAGAAGAATAGATGCAGGTGGAGTTTTCATGATGAATGTGAACGACTTATCGTTGTACACAGTGATCACGACAGGAATTGGCAAGCCAACTTCAAGTTTTTGTGTAGCAGCATTGAATTCTTTACAGAATGCCATGATGTTTACACCACGTTGACCTAAAGCAGGACCAATTGGTGGAGATGGATTTGCTTTACCAGCTGGAACTTGCAGCTTGATATAGCCGTCAATCTTCTTAGCCATTGAAAATTACCTCTGGGTACAAACGCCGTCAGGCTCCCCAAAAAATTAAACAACACCGAAGTGTTAGAACAACAATGCCCGATCAAATCGGGCGCTGACCAACCAACTCAAATTAAATCGTTTTTTCGACTTGTCGAAACTCGAGTTCAACTTGCGTTGGTCGATTAAATACATTAATCGTCAACGTTAAACGTGACTTTTCGTATTGCACTTCCTCCACGACCCCTTTAAAGTCAGTGAACGGACCATCAACTACGAGTAATTCTTCACCAGGCTCAAACATTGTCTTAGGACGAGGTGCTTCACCTGTATTACGTACACGCGCAAGAATTGCATCAGCTTCACGTTGAGAAATTGGCGCTGGTTTTTCTGGTGTGCCACCAATAAAACCTAGAACCTTTGGACACTCTTTAACGATGTGCCAAGTATCATCATTCATTTCCATTTCGACTAATACATAGCCAGGAAAAAATTTACGCTCAGACTTACGCTTCTTACCATCCTTCATTTCCACTACTTCTTCAGTAGGGACAAGGACTTCACCAAAACTATCAGCAACAGTGCTGCGCTGGATTCGGTCATTAAGTGAACGCATCACTTGTTTTTCAAAACCTGAATAGGCATGAATAATATACCAACGTTTCATCGCACTCTTACCCGATAATTAACTTAATAAACCAACCTAACCCGTAATCGAAACACCATAAAACCAATGATGCAACAACCACAACCAAAAGTACCTGCCACGATGTCGTGATCGTCTCTTGTTTTGTTGGCCAAGTCACTCGACGCAGTTCAATTCGCGCATCTTGCAACAAACGCACAAAGCCTTTGCCTTGATGGGTGGCGTATAATAAACCTAAAGCGACGACGACACAAGCCAAAATTACCCCAACGCGCACCCAAATATCATTTGCAGGTGCCCAATAGGCTGGTAAATGTTGATTTACCAATGCTGAACCAACTAACAAAACAATTGCAATTAACCACAAGACAATATCAAGTGGAGAATTTGCATTTATAACTTCTGCAGCATTATTTCTTTGAGGGATTGGCGCGTCGCTTAATGCGTCACGCGATTTATCATTCGACATTTTTTTACTCGTCGTAGAATTCGCGAATTATTATATGACAACTTAGCCAGAATTAAGCTTTTTTATTTAAAAAAAGTGGCAGGCCAGGAGGGACTCGAACCCCCAACATTCGGTTTTGGAGACCGACGCTCTACCAATTGAACTACTAGCCTATGAAGCAAATCGAAAGCCGAAGCTTTCGATTTGAATGTAATATAATATTGGGCTTATGCAGTTACTTTAGCAACAACACCAGCACCTACAGTACGACCACCTTCACGGATCGCAAAACGTAGACCTGGGTCCATTGCGATCGGATGGATTAACTCTACTGACATCTCAACGTTGTCACCAGGCATAACCATTTCTACGCCTTCTTGTAACTTGATTGCGCCAGTTACGTCAGTTGTACGGAAGTAGAACTGTGGACGGTAACCGTTAAGGAATGGAGTATGACGACCACCTTCTTCTTTAGAAAGTACATATACTTCCGCATCGAATTTAGTGTGTGGCTTGATTGTACCTGGTTTAGCAAGTACTTGACCACGTTGTACGTCTTCACGCTTAGTACCACGTAGAAGAACACCACAGTTCTCGCCCGCACGACCTTCGTCAAGAAGTTTACGGAACATTTCTACACCAGTTACAGTCGTTACAACTGTGTCACGGATACCAACGATTTCAACTGATTCGCCAACTTTAACGATACCAGATTC